>JAVWGW010000045.1:0-11245 GCA_036640375.1 Raoultibacter sp.
AGCCGCATCGAAGACGCGCTGCAAGCCACGCGCGCTGCGGTTGAAGAAGGCATCGTTGCTGGTGGCGGCGTTGCGCTTATCAACGTTATTTCCTCGCTGGATGCCATCGAATGCGCCGACAAAGACGAAGAAGTCGGTGTGGCAATCATCCGCAAGGCCCTGGAAGCCCCGATGCGCGTTATCGCACAAAACGCCGGCTTCGAAGGCAGCGTTGTTGTGGAACACGTCAAGGGCATGAAGAAGGGCGAAGGCCTGAATTCCGCTACGGGCGAATACGGCAACATGATCAAGATGGGCGTCAACGATCCGGTGAAGGTGACGCGCACCGCGTTGCAGTCGGCCGCTTCCGTTGCTGCTTTGATTTTGATTACCGAAGCCACTGTCAACGAAATTCCGAAGGAAGGTCCCGACCTGTCCGCACTGGCTGGCGCTGGTGGCGGCGGGATGGGTGGTATGGGCGGCATGATGTAGCCTCCAACCTGACGGCGCGCCCTGGTGGGCATATAACCGCTCAAGCCTCTCGTTGCTTTCGTGCGCGTACAGGGAGTACGCTTACTTCAAGCTCCTCGGTCTTTCGCGATTATCTGCTCCGCCAGGACGTGCCTGACGGGTGTGTCGTCGCTTCAACCTGCGTGCGCGTGGCCGGCGGCTGCGCCTGGGCACGACGCGTGGGGGGGTTGGTATAGGGCAGCAGCTTTCGGGCTGCTGCTTTTTTGTGGCGGGTGGCAGGTAAAAACGGGGACTTTCTTGAATTGTTTCTGTGGCGGGCACTTTGAAGTACAATGGGGCGATGGAAATTTTTATAAGCATAGTAAGCGATGCGCTTGTTGACACGCTTAAGCTCTTGCCGTTTTTGTTCGTTACCTATCTGGCCATGGAAGCTCTTGAGCACAAGGCGGGGGGTAAGGCGCAGGCGGCTATTCGGCGTGCGGGCACTTCGGGTCCTGCCATAGGCGCGGTGCTGGGGGTGTTTCCCCAGTGCGGATTTTCGGCGGCGGCGGCCACGCTGTATGCGGGGCGCGTTATCACTTTGGGCACGCTGTTTGCGGTGTTTCTTTCCACTTCCGATGAAATGCTGCCCATCTTTATTGCCGAACAGGTTGATGTTTCCGTCATCCTGAAAATACTTGCTGTGAAGCTGGTGATTGGCCTGATTATGGGCTTTGTTGTAGATGCCGTTTTGCGCTTTTCCCGTCGTGCCGGCGATAATAAGATGCATATTCACGAACTGTGCCAGCAAGAACACTGCGCCTGCGAAGAAGGCATTTTCAAAAGCGCCTGCAAGCACACGCTGCAGGTAACGCTGTTCATCTTCCTGTTTTCCCTTGCCATCGGCGGGTTTGTCGCTTGGGTGGGCGAAGAGGCTATCGCTTCTTTTATGGCGGCGCAACCGCTGCTTTCGGTGTTCGCGGCGGCGTTGGTCGGGCTTATTCCCAACTGCGCGGCAAGTGTGGTTATAACCGAACTGTATCTTTCGGGCACCTTGGGTGCGGGGGCCATGATGGCGGGTTTATTGGTTTCGGCGGGCGTGGGCTTGTTGGTGCTGTTCCGCACCAACCGCAACCTGCGTGAAAACCTGTTTATTTTGCTGGTGCTCTACCTTATGGGCGTGGCGTGGGGGCTTATCATAACCGCTTTGGGCATAACGTTTTAAAGCGCCATTTTTGCTGGGTTGCAAGGGGGCGCTTTCATGAAAAGAAGGGGTTTAACTATGGTAACACTTGAAGCTGGTTTGACGCGCGAAGAAGCGTATGCGCTGTTGGCGCAGCACAACAAAGATCCGTTCCACATGGAACACGGCGAAACGGTTGAAGGCACCTTGCGCTATTATGCTGCCGAATTTGATCCGGAAAACCTTGAGTTTTGGGGCATCGTCGGGCTTTTGCACGATGTGGATTGGGAAGAATATCCCACGGCCGAAGATCACACCATCAAGGGTGCCGAAATTATCAAAGCGGCGGGGGGCACCGAAGAGCTTACCCACGCCATCCAAACGCACAACTACGATTTCAACACGGCCTGCCCGGCCCCTGAACTGCAGATGGAAAAAGTGCTGTTTGCCACCGACGAACTGACGGGGCTTATCGGCGCCGCCGTCAAAATGCGCCCTTCGGCCTCCGTCATGGATTTTAACGTGAAATCGCTGAAAAAGAAGTTTAAAGATAAGCGCTTTGCCGCTGGCTGTTCGCGCGACGTTATAGCGCAAGGCGCCGCGCTGCTGGGTTGGGAATTAGACGAATTGTTTGACCGCACCATCTGCGCCATGCAATCGTTTGCCCCCGACAAAGATACCTTTGTGGCTGCCGAATAGGCAGGCGCAGCTACGTCGCGTATGGTCACACGATTCGCAAATATTACCGGGTCAGCGCGCGCGTAGGCGCTAGAAATCTTCCCGCTCATCACCTAAGAAACGCAGTCGGGTTCCGGGGGTGATGTTGCGGGCGGCTGCCCCGTGGGCGGCAAGTTCCATGATGGATTTCGTGTGGGGCACCGGGCGGCAGATGTGCCAGGGATGCAAGGTTTCAACAGCCAAAACGCACAGGGAGTCATCAAGGGAAACAACATCGATGGGCAGGCGCATAAAGCAGCTGTGCACCGAATTGCACCGGGGAAACACATAGGCCGCACACGGGCTGACGCTGCGCCTTCCCATAAGTCCAACAACGCGCTGCGGCAAGCTATTCAGTATGCGCCCCTGAGGAAAAAGCGTGTTTCCCTGCAGGTCGGTGACCACTATTTTTTTACCCATGCTAAATCACTCCTATAATATTGTGTGCGATGGAAATGGCTGCCGGCGCCAAAACGATAATGAAAACGCCCGGCATGATCAAAAAGGTCAAAGGGAATATCATTTTCGTAGGGATTTTGTTGGCGGTTTCTTCGACGTAATGAAATCGGGCGTTGCGCGCTGCTTTGGCCTGGCTTTTCAGCACGGCGGCAATGGGCGATCCCGTTTTGCTTGATGATATAACCGAGGCCACAAACAGGGAAAGCCCTTCTACCTGGCAGCGGTCACTCAGGCGCTTAAGCGCCTGTTCGCGGCTGTAGCCAAAAAGGCTGATGTCGCGATCTACCAGGCCAAACTCTTCATTCAAAACCCCTTTTCCCTGGGTGGATACGTGGAAGATGGCGCGTTCCATGGTTAATCCGGCTTCAACAGAAAGGGCAAGCAATTCAAGGGCGGCAGGCAGCTGTGCATTTATTTCCGCTTGGCGGCTGCGCGTTTTGGCGTTCAGGTAAAGCTGGGGCAGGCACACGGCAATAACAACCAGCGTGGCGGTGCACGCCATGCCGATGGGCAAGGATCGGCCCGACACAAAAGGTGCCAGCAAAAAGGCAAGCGCGCTGCCGCCCAGCGCCACGATGATGGATACGCCATAAAAAAGGGAGGGGGTGCAGGTAAGGCCTGCCCGGGCAAGGCGGCGGCGCAGCGTATCTTTGTCGGCGCGCGCCTGCGGCAAGAAGCGGCTGACGCCTTCCGCAAGGTGCGAAAAACGTGTATCGACCCGGCGTTCGGTGGCCGGTAGAGCTTTTTGTAGCAAGCGATATTCGGGGGAAAAGTGCGCAAGAAGCGCCAGGTAAACGGCGGCCCCCACGCCGCCGGCAATGCAGAGTACAAGCACGATTTTCATGGGTTTCTCCTAATCAAGTTTAAGCGCATGCATGTGGCGAATAACAACAAGCCCCAGCACGTCAAGCACGGCCACTGCCACGATGATGGGCCCCCAGTAGGGGCTTTCCCAAAAATCGGCCATATACGAAGGGCTTGTTAGGGAA
Source organism: Raoultibacter sp. (assembly GCA_036640375.1). Classification (GTDB taxonomy): domain Bacteria; phylum Actinomycetota; class Coriobacteriia; order Coriobacteriales; family Eggerthellaceae; genus JAVWGW01. The sequence goes on from JAVWGW010000045.1 coordinate 3,778, forward strand.
AGCAGCACCAGGATGGCGGGAGGCATGGCGCCCACGATGCTGGCCGAAAGTCGCGCCGAAGAGGTGATGGCGTCAAGATGACCCCGCATTTCCAGACGTTTCGTGATGGTTTGCGCCAGGGAATCCAAGATGTCCGCTAAATTGCCGCCCCCTGTTTTCTGGATGGCGATGGTGGTGGCAAGAAGTTCCACATCGGGGTCGTCCATGCGTTTTGCCAGGTGGCCAAGGGCAAGCGAGAGGGTCATATTCGCCGTCATAACATCGTTGGTAACGCGGGTTAACTCTGTGTGCAGCGGGTTGTCAATGTAGTGTGCAACGGTGGCAAATGCGGATTCTGCCGTGGCGCCCCCGCGCATGTTTTCCGCAATCATGGGAAGTGCCGAAGCCAGCTGCCTATTAAATGCGAGCGAGCGCTGGGTTGTGCGCTGCTTAAGAAAGAGGGCAGCGCCGCCCAGGGCTAGAAGCGCTCCGGCAGCAAAGCCCAAAGGGTGGCGGCTTATCAGCGCCAATGCGCCCCCGCTCACCACCACCAGTGCAGCAAGGGCTGCAATAAACAGGGCGCCTGAAGCTTCAATCCCCGCGCAAAGCAGACGTGCTTCCAAGGAAGTATCGGCGCGCGTTGCACTCCGGCGCTGGGTTTGTGCGGGCTGGGCGTCTGCGTTGAAGTGGGTATAGGCGCGGTCGCGCTGTGCCACCCGGATGCGCCGCACATAAAGTAGTGCGGCACCGCCACAAGCCAAAATCAAAGTGATAAGGATTGCGCCAAACGTTGCCATCATGCACCCCCGCATCCTGTTTCGTAGCGGTTTAAAAACCAGTTTGGGTTGTATTCGACGCCCCATGATTCTATGCGGTTGCGAATACTTGCCGGCTGTGCGCGCAGGCCTACAAAGGTTCCCAATACTTTTCCGTCAGGGGCAAATCCCTTGTCACGATCGAAGGAAAACAGCTTTTCTGCCGAAATAGTGCTTCCTTCCATGCCGGTGACGGCGGTGATCGACGTAATTTTGCGCGTGCCATCCACCAGGCGTTCCACCACCACGACCAGATCGACCGCCTGGGCAATTTTGCGTTTGACTGCGGCAGAATCGTAGCCCGAAGCGCTTTTAAGCAGCATCGTTTCAAGGCGCGAAAACGCCGTCACCACATCGTTGGCGTGAATGGTGGTCAGCGATCCGTCGTGGCCCGTGGTCATGGCGTTGATCATTTCTATGGTTTCGGTATCGCGGCATTCGCCGACGATGATGCGGTCGGGGCGCATGCGCAGGGCGTTTTTCACCAAATCATGAATGGTCACTTCGCCTTTGCCTTCAACGTTGGCCGGCCGGCTTTCCAGTGAAACAAGGTCGTCTTGCTTCAGCTGTAGTTCGGCGGAATCTTCGATGGTCACAATGCGTTCCCCCTCGGGGATAAAAGCGGACAAAACGTTGAGCAGCGTTGTTTTGCCCGAACCGGTGCCTCCCGCAACAATGATGCTGCAACGTCCGGCGACGGCGGCCGCAAGAAAAGCAAGCATCGCGGGGGATATGCTTTCGGCTTCCAAAAGGTCGATGGCGTTCATGCGGTTTTTTGCGAACTTGCGAATGGTAAGCGCGGATCCCTTGATGGCAAGCGGCGGTATGACGGCGTTGACGCGGCTGCCATCGAACAGGCGGGCATCCATCAGCGGGCTTGCATCATCGCAGCGGCGGTTGACGCGCTGGCCGATGCGATCGATAATCCGCCGCAGGTGCGTTTCGTCGTCGAAGCGGATGTCGGGCGCGCGCTGCATGCGTCCCGCGCGTTCCACATACACGCGATGAGGCCCGTTGACGGCAATTTCGGTTACCGTATCATCGGCAAGAAGCGCTTGAAGCGGCCCCAAGTAGAGAAAATCGTTGACCACTTCGCCGGTGAATTCTTCAACATCACGGGGCGAAAACGATCCCAAAGAATCGGTCAGCGATGCGATGATGGAAGTAATCATGGCTTTAAGCATCGCTTCATCAGGTGCTTTTCCCTGGTCTGCCACCTGTGCGGAAAGCTCTTCTTGCACACGCGTTTTGATGCGCGCGCTTAAGGTTTTATCTAAGATGCCGTTCATGAGCGCCCCTGTGCCGCCGCGTGCAGAACAAGACGTACGGGGTCGTCAAACTGCGCTACCTGCAGCGCTTCGGCATCGGCGCGCGAAACTTGCAGCGTTACCGTGGAATATTCGCTCAGGGGTTCGGTCAAGCTTGCGTCAAGGGCTATCACGCGCACGTTTTCCATTATGGGCCTGCCACCTGCAAGCACATCCACATAGTCTCCCTGCAGCAGCAATCCGCCCAGACCCGTTTCGGCGTCGACGCTTACCGATGCCGCAAACCAATCGGTTTCAACGGTGGCGGCAAGTGAGGAGGTGTTGGCGGGTCCGGCCACGTCATTGCTACCAATTTGGCCTTTGGCGGCAATGGCTGTAAGGGTGGTTTTGCCCACAACTTCCTGGGTTGCTGTGGCGCACTGCTCTTCGATATATGTGGTGGGCACGGTGGTGGTTTCCACCAAATCTTCGGTGATCACCGTGTTTTTCGGTATCGGGGTTTTTGCGATTACGGCGTTTGCACCGGTAGCCTTCATCGCAGACAGTTCCCCCTGGCTTCCCCCCACAGTAATCAGCGAAAATACGACGGCAGCCAGGGCAACAATAACGGCGCAGGCCGTGATGCGCGCAAGCGTTTTAACGTTACTGTCAGGATTTTTTGCCACGGAAGGTGGGGGCGCAAGGGGTTCGTTGGTGCGGGTGGGGGCATAGCTGGTGTTTTTGTTTTTTCTTTTTCCTACCATGATCAGTCCTTACCTGTTATGGGGTCGTTAGTTGCTGTCATCAATGCAGCTGGCAATCTCTTTTTGTATATCTTGTGGCATGGAAGCCAAGCTTGCGGTGGCGAAGGTGATGTAGGCCGCCGGCTGCCCTGCTTCCAGCCGAAACACACCCGATCGCACCACGTTTGGCCGCCACGTTTTGTATTCCGCGTAAGGTGAAGAAGACGTGACCAAACACGAAGCAACGGGAATTTCCCTTATGCCGAAAATGCGGGAAAACGCGGGCTCGCAGGTATCGCTTACGGCCAGTTCATAGGCAAAAATGCGCCTGTTGTCGGGCAGGTACACTTCGGGGCGTCCCGCTTCGTAAAACCACACTTCAATCGAGCCGGCATAATTTTTATCGCGCAGCGTGCGCACCAAGGTGCGGGCGATAAGGGCGCCGGGGTCTTCGGCATTTTTCGCTTCAAGCGTGATGGTGGGGGCCATGATGGTTTCCCGGGCAAGGTTCAACGCGTTTTCCTGCTGCATTTTTTGGGCTATCACCGCCGAAGCATCCACCCCGAAAGCAAGCAGGGCAAACAGTGTCGAAAGCGTCACGGCAAGCAACACAAGGATGTTGCCGCCTTCGCGCAGGGGGTGGGCAGGCTGGCGCGTGCGCAGGTGTGCAGGTGGGCGTGGGTGCTGTGTGCGCATTAGGAAACCTCGAATTTCTCGTTGACTAGCTGGGTTTTGTCCAGGTGGCGCGTGATGGTGATGCCTTCAAATCCGGGAAGCTGCACCAAGAGGTCGATTGGATAATCAACATCGGCGCTGATGCGCATGAAGCGCCGCTGCACCGTGCTGCGTTCTAGCGGGTATATCTCGTGATCGCGCTGGTCGCGCGTGGCGTGTGTGGCGTTGCTTGTGCCCAGCGCAGCCCGCCCGTTGTGTACACTCAGGTTCTGCGCATTGAGGGGCATCCAATCGTCTTTGATAGCGCTTGTGATAAGGGAGTTTGCATCGGCTGATGCTTCGACGCGCGTGGCATCGAGCGTCCAGCCCATGGCGTAGAGGCCGTGGTCAAGACACGCCACCTGAAACCCTATCCAGGAAAACTGCGCGACCAGAAAAACCATTAAGAAAAAAGCCGGGTAGACAAAGGCCGCCTCTATGCTGAGCATGCCGGCTTCTTTTGGCGCAACAGGTGTGTCCCACCGTTTCGTCCGCTGCGCCCGCCGCGTTTTTTGCTCAAATTTTCCCTGTAGTGGCTGCATGTTTACCACCCGCCGCTTTCGACCGTTTCATCGCGCAGGGCACGGCCTTGCGCATTCAGTTCGTAGTGCTGGGCATTGCCGCCCACAAGAGGGCCAAGCAGGGCACCTGCTGGGGTGATAAAGGCGCGCGAAACTGTCAGTGTTGCGGTGATGTCGCGGTAGGTGGTAAAGGAAGGCCGCGTGAGCATCTGCCAGTTGCGCGTGTAAAGATGGTGGTCGTAGGCCTGTTTGTGCGGCGCGCTTACCGCAACGCTAAAAGTGGCAGCATCCCCCAAGGTGGGGTAAGACCTTTGCAGAAAGCTCTGCTGTTCGCCGCGCGTCATGCTGGGGTTTGCCGCCACCGCACGAGCCAAATCCGTGGCTGCACACGAAGCTGTTTGGTTATCGTGTGCCATGCGCCCGAATTCGACACAAGGGCATATCAGCGCAAACAACATGAGGGCGGCAAACGCGCACTCGACACTTGCCTGTCCGCGCGGCAGGGGGTGCGGCACAGGGCGCGCGCGGTGGTGGCGCAAAGGCGGCAACGGGCTTGCTGCGTTCATTTGATTGTGCCAATTTGGGCAATGATGTTTTTCCAGAAATCTTCGATTGCGGGCACGCCAACGGTGTAGACAAACAGGCCTAGGACAACGGCGATTAAAACGAAGATTACAATTTCCACGGTATGTGTTTGACCTCCCTGTATTTCGGGGGCGATAATCTTTGTGTACAGTTTGTTCATGGGGGTTCTCCTTGTTCGAGGTTTTGGCGCGCACTTTTCGGCGCGTCAGCTGATAGTTGAAAACAATCCTGCGATTGCTATCACTGCAATAAAAGGCCCAAAAGCCACCTTTGTTTTTAAGTTGATGCGGTGGCGCACCCCGGCAATAAGGGCAAACACGCCAAAGGCCACACCCGCCGCGGCACACCCGGAAATAATGCCGGGAAACCCCGCCACAAGCGCTGCGGCGGGTGTGGCGCGCATATCGCCGCCGCCCACCCCGTGTTCTTTGTAGCGCCACAGCGAACCCGCGTCGATTGCCTGCAAAACAGCCCACACCACCAGGGCACACAACAGGGCTTGCACCAGGTAAGATATGCCTTGTGCGCCCTGCCACAGCGCGCCAGCTGCCGCTATCACAACGGCAAGTTCCGTGGGTATAATGCGGCATTGCACGTCGATTAAGGCCAGGGTCAAACACGCAACAATGATCACGCCGCCCACAAGCAGCAGCCCGGCGGCCATCCCAGCGGGATGGCCGGCTTCCGCACCCGCCGCGCCAAGGGCACCCACCAGCGCGCCCACGCAACCCGCGCAGGGCAGCGCCAAGGCAAGCTTGTGCTTGCAAGAAAATGTACACCGCACTTCGCGCGCCGTAGGCAGCTTCAAAACGCTCTGTTCGTCGGGCAAAATATCCCCCAAGCCGCAGCGCGCCAACACTTCTGCATCCACGCCTTCGGCCGCAAAAATATCCGCCGCTTCCCTGCATTCCTCTTGCGAAACGGCGCCTTCGCCCACAAGGCGCACAAGGTGCTTGGCCCATAAGCCCCAAGCGCCTTCTTCCCCCGCAGCGTGCGCGTCGGGTGCGCGGCACCGCGCGGCAAAGGTGGCAAAGCCGCGTGCTCCGGCCACAAACCAGGCATGATACTCAGCGCTTTTCCTGCGCATAATCTTGTCGGCAGCAAAAGGGATAAGCAGCCCCGCAGCGCCGCAGGCGACTACGACCAAAAGGGACAGGGGGGCAAAACAGGCTAGGGAAACAGTGGCAAACATGGCGCGCTACCAACCCTGTACGCCGTCGTATGTTGACCGCGTCCAGTTGTCGTAAACGCTTGTGTCACGTTCCACACGCAGCGTTGCAAGCGGGGAATCGGTTGCGCCATATAAAAGATGCCAGCCCCCGTCGCTGCGCCGCATCGTGCGCCAGCGTTCTGGTTCGTAATAATACAAAACTTCGAAGCGGGGTTTTTTAAGACGCGTAACCGTGCCCCAGTCAGCAATGGTGGAAGGTGGCAAAATATCTGTTGATGCAACCGGTTTTGTGGCAGCATCGGCCAGCTGGTACAGCGGCATGCCTTCCCACACAAGAGAAGCCCAGGAATGTGCATAAGAAATGGTGGCACGATTGCGTCCGAACAAATCAAGGGCTCCCGTAATCGGTGCTGCTTCATAGGGGTTGCGGTAGAGCCTATCGCTATACCACGCGTCAATCCCGGGGGTGCAATGGGGCTTTTCTGCCATCGTGGCAACGAAGGGTGGGGCGGCATAAAGCTCACCACGTTTTGCGCCTTCGATGAAGCAGGGTTTGCTTTCGCCATCGACAAAATAGCGCACCGGCGCAAGCCATTTTATGGAAAAACCAAACCAGTATTCTGCGGTTGTGGGCACTTTGGTGGCAAGATAATCTATCTTTACGCGCTGGTAGCCCGACGGCAAGCCGTTAACATAAGTAACCCCATCCCATGCGCCCGGGGGCGTTATGATGATGTTCCAATAGCTGGTAGAAGCGGTGGCTGGCGTTCTTACCGTGCCGCCCCCCACTGTTTCCCCACTTGCGCCACCCGTGTTGTCGGGGTCGTTTGTCGTAAAGTAAAAGGTCTGGTTACGGTGGATTACTACGCTTGTTCCCGCTTCCCATACATCATTGGTAAAGGTATGCATTTGGCATCCAGCGGGCACGGGCACCGTCCAGGTGGATTCGGCGCTGTCAGAACGAAAGGTTATAATCTGCGAATAGGAAAGACCCGTTGTCGTATTGATAGTGCTGACTCCCTTTGACCCCTCAAGCCACATGAAGGGCACACCTTCTATGCGCGTATCCGATGCATCGGCGGTAAAGGGGTAAAATCCGGGAAACGGTTCGGCGGCACCGTGGTCATAGCAGGCTCCCGTCGCCCGTTGCCCTAGCACATTCACTTCAAAATAGCTTTGCGTTCCCTCCATCCACGAAGCGCCCACGCTGGCATATCCCGAGGCGGCATAGGCGGGTAAGGGGAATAAAAGGCAAAAGCTTGCGGCAATAACAGTGGCTGCCGTGGCTGCTGCGGCAAGGATGGTGTAGGAGCAAGCAAAAAAACGCTTTCGCGGCATTCTTGCTGCAAGGTTTCGATCGTGTGCCCGTTGCATAATAGGCTTCCCGCCCCCTTCGTATTCAAACGGATGGACGGGTTCTACCTTACTCAGTCAACCTTACGCAGCGTCACCAGATTTCTGTACGGGAACACAACAAAACCTCTCCTCGTTTCGTATAAAACCTTACAAAACCTTACAGCCCCCTTCCCATCAGGCAAAATGCAAACTGGCAAAAAGGGCAGACAGGGAAGGGGGAAGCGCCGGTACAGGTTTCGGCGGTATGCGGGCACACAAAAAAGCACCGCTTGTGTGCGCGGTGCGTGTTGGAAGCTATGAAATCAAGGTGAAATGGCTGGCTCGTAGGGATTCGAAC
>JAVWGW010000046.1:0-11123 GCA_036640375.1 Raoultibacter sp.
GGCAGCGGGTATTGAATTTCCCGAACTATGCACGCGCTTGGTGCAGCTTGCCCTTGAACGTGCGCACAAAAACGCTTAAAACACACCACAGCTTTTCAACCCGAAGATAATCAGGGCGACAAGCCCGAGGATGAAAGCCCAGCTGACAATATAGCAGCCGATACTGCCTTTGCGGCCACGTTCAATAAGCCCTTCCGAAAGCTTCCTACGGCTTTTAAGTATGACGGTACCCGGCACACGAGGGGGCAGCGCCGCCCTTCCGGCAGGCAACCATGTGGCGGGTGCAGCTGCCAGCTGGTCGAGCGCTTTTTGTTGCAGGGCAACTTCCACACGCACTCCCTGTGCCATGCGTGCGGCAACGCGTTCAACAAAGGGCACAATAATCGTTTTGTTTTTGGGTTCGTAGGCAACCAGGGCCACTTCACCCCAGTAATGACCAGGGGAAGGTTGTTCGGTGAAGGCGACAAAGGAAAGAATGGCTACGCTGTTCCATCCCCGCGCAGCGCACAAGCTTAACTGGTGGCTTGTTTCTGCATCAAAATAGCCCACACGCGCATCGAAGCGATTTTTTATCCAGGCAACGCGCGCGCCTTCTTCAACAACGAATTCTATTTCAAAAAGATCACCCACAACACTGTCGGCGCCCAGTAAAACGGCGGCATCGCGCTTGCTGGCGGTGTCGTAGCGTGCATAGGTGCCGAAATAGGCGTGATCTGACATGTTTTCTCCTTGAGACGCATAGCGATCATGGTTTTCCCACTACATTTCATGATAGGCTGAAACCTATGAAAAAAGAAACCGTTGAACCCACATATGCGTTACAAAACTTTATAAGCGACGCTACGCCGCCTGCTATTTGCGCGCGCTATAAGCGTTTGGTGGCAGATGCCGCTGCTGCCGATTTTGGTGCGCTTGATGCCGACGTGGTGGTTATCGATACCGAAACAACGGGATTTTCGTTTAATCATGACGCCTTGACCCAGATTGCCGCTGCGCGCATGGTGCACGGTGAAATTGTGGAATGGTTTGTGACCTTCGTAAACCCGGGCAAGCCCATTCCTGAAGATGTTGTTCATTTAACCGACATTCACGATGCCGATGTGGCAAATGCGCCTTCTTCGGTCGAAGCTTGCGCGCAGTTGGCTGCGTTTGTGGGGGATTCCGATTTAGTGGCGCACAACGCGGCTTTTGACCGCACCTTTATCACGCAAAACGAAGGTGGCGCACCCCTTGCCAACAACCTCTGGATAGATTCGCTGGATTTGGCCCGCATTGCGGTGCCGCGCTTAAAATCGCATCGCCTGATCGATCTGGTGCATACCTTTAACGCGCCCGTTTCCACCCATCGCGCCGATGCCGATGTGGAAGCTACCTGCACCATTTATCGCATTTTGCTGGCAGCGGTGGCAGCTATGCCGCCTTCCCTTGTGGCCCACATTGCAAGCTTGGCGCCGGAAAAAGAATGGGCCACGGTTAAAGTGTTTGCGCAGATAGCGCAGTGGCAGGCCGACCATGAAGCACGGGCGACGCCCGCTGCCGCCACCGATGCGGCTGCGGCAGTACCCAGCGAAGGCAAAGGTGCCCCCGCGCCGGGCACCAGCGCCCCTCTTTTTGCGGACACTAGCTTTGACCTGCGCAAGATGCGCCAAAAATCGCTGCACGGCAAGGAACTTAAGGCTAAGATAGATGCCGATGAACTAGCGAGCGATCCCCATAGTAGCCTGCACTACCCCTCCGCGGATGAAGTGGCCGCTGCTTTTGACAAAGAGGGTTTGATTGGGCAGCTGTACAGCACTTACGAAAACCGTATTGAACAAAACCTCATGGCCGAAAGCGTGCGCCAGGCGTTTGCCTCTTCCACAAACCTTGTGGTGGAAGCGGGCACGGGTGTGGGCAAATCGATGGCTTATTTGCTGCCCGCCGCCCTGATGGCGCAGCGCAACAACATTACGGTGGGCGTTGCCACAAAAACAAATGCATTGCTTGATCAGATTGTGCACAAGGAATTGCCCCTTCTTGCGGCGGCACTTGAGGCCACAACGGGGCAGCGCTTAACGTATGCCCCCCTTAAAGGGTTTTCACACTACCCCTGCCTACGCATGATAGGCCGCCTGGCAGGCGAAGCACCGGGTACAAAATTGGTCGCAGGTAAAGAAGTGTCTGCGGCACCGGCGTTAGCGGGGTTGCTTTCTTTTATCGAGCAAAGCGAATACGACGATATCGATGGTTTGAAAATAGACTATCGCACCATTCCCCGCTATCTTATCACCACAACTAGCCACGAGTGCCTGCGCCGCAAATGCCCCTTTTTCGGGCAGCTGTGCTTTGTACACGGGGCGCGCCGTAAGGCCGAAGCCTCGCATGTTGTGGTAACCAATCACAGCCTGCTGTTCTGTGATCTTGCGGCCGATGGAGGGCTTTTGCCCCCTATTCGCTATTGGGTGGTCGACGAAGCCCACGGTGCCGAAAGCGAAGCGCGCCGCGCATTTTCGCCCGAGATTTCTGCTGAAGCCATCTTGCGCTTAAGCCGTCGCATAGCGGGCGATGAAGGGTCACGCAATATATTTTCGCGCGCCGAAACAGCGGCGGCCAAAGCGGGGGAAGGCAATGCGCTGGTGTTTGGTCTTTCCTCGAAAGCCCGTGGTGCTGGCATGGCGTTTGGCCAGGCTGCAGGCGAATTGTGCGCGCACATGAAAGATTTACTTTACTTCGACACCAACAAGCGGTCGAAGGGTTATGAATATGTTGAACTGTGGATTAACGATCAGATTCGCGCAAGCGACACCTTTGCCCAGCTTGTTTCGCACGGCCGCCTTTTTGCCGACTGCATTGAAAAACTGATCACCGCGTGCCAAGAATTGGTGGCAGCCCTAGAAAATATAGAGGGTGCTGCTGTGGTGCAGCGCGAAATAGCCACTGTGGTGCTTGAAGCGAAGGATATGCTGTTTGCCTGCGAGACGATTTTATTTAAAGCGCCCCCCACCTACGCCTATGCAGCCACGCTTTCCAAAAAGAGCGATCGCGCGGTTGAAAAGTTGCAGGCCTTGTTGGTTAACGTGGGCGAAAAGATGAACACCACCTTGTTCACCAACACGCACAGTGTTGTGTTTGCTTCCGCAACGCTTGCTATTGCCGAAAGTTTTGAAGCGTTTGAAACCGCGCTGGGCTTAAACCAGACCGAGCATTCTCGCGCACAAACCTGTCAACTGGCCTCAAGCTACGATTTTGACGAACACATGACGGTGTATGTGGTCAATGACATGCCCGAACCCAACGATCCCTCCTATCTTGCCACGCTGCAAAAATTGCTGATTGGCGTGCATCGCGCCCAGCAGGGGTCGATGCTTTCGCTGTTTACCAATCGCAAGGAAATGGAAGCGTGCTTCAATGCGGTGCAGCCGGCGCTGAAGGGCGATGATTTGCGGGTTGTGTGTCAAAAGTGGGGCGTTTCCGTCAAAGGTTTGCGGGACGATTTCTTGGCTGACCAGCATCTTTCGCTGTTTGCGCTCAAAAGTTTTTGGGAAGGCTTCGATGCGCCAGGCGCTACCTTGCGCGGTGTTGTGATTCCTAAATTGCCCTTTGGCAAGCCGACCGATCCGCTGTCTTGCGTGCGGGGGCAGCATGATTCGCAGGCATGGCGCCATTATGTTTTACCTGCGGCCGTGTTGGAAACGAAGCAGGCGGCAGGGCGCCTTATTCGCAACGCCGATGATGAAGGTTGCCTGATTTTGGCCGATAAACGCCTGTTGACCAAGGGGTATGGCAAGGTGTTTTTGAATTCGCTTCCCAGTAAAACTATCAAGCTGTGTTCGATGGAGGAATTGATAAGCGAACTGGCGGGCAGAAACGAAACGTTGGGGGACTGATCCCTCTTATGGCTGAAAAGAAGAATAAAGCAACGCATTTTTTGCATATCAAGCGCCACACCGAAGGAACTTCAAACGAAATATCGGTCAGCGTGCTTGATGCGCGCAAAAAAGCTGTTGATTCGGAAGAAACCAAGGAAAAGAAATCTCACGGGTTCGCCACCACGTTTAGCGGGGTATTTTCGCCCTCTTTGACCATGAAGGGTGGCAAAACTCCCGCTCAGGTAGCTGCCGGTGAGGACGCCCCGCCAGCGGCGGCAAGGGGAGTGGCGGGACAAAACGGAGCGTTTGCTGACCCCGAGCAAGAAATTGCTCAGCGCAAACAACGCCGTCGTGCGCGGCGCATGTTTTCAGGCTTAGCGGGAGTTTTGGTGTGTGCCGTTGTCTTGGGCGTGTCCTTTTACTTTTTGGCAACGGAATACCAAAAACAACAAGACCATCAAGCTATGCTCAACGAAGCTTTGGGCGAAATCGAGCAGGCGGACAAAACCATCGTGGCCATGGACGAGCTTATCAACGCACCGCTTGATGAAGAAAATGTGGGGAAAATTAAAGAAATTCAAGAAAGTTTACCTGCCGCAAACGCGCTTTTGGATTCTGCGGCGGCCACGGCGCACGGGGCGTTTGAAGGCATGCGCGATTCCGCCGACAAAGAAGCGGCCGATCAAGCCTTAAGCTCAATTACGGCCAGAAAGGTCATGATTGAGGAGGGCGCGCGCATCATGCAGGCGATGGTCAACGTCCACCAGGCCACCCTTGAAGTGCGTGGAGCCTGGGAGGATATTCTTGCGGCGGACGTGAATGCGCGGCAGGCAGCCGCGGCAATATCTGCCACCACAACGGCAAATGTTGCGCTGTCAAAGGAAAAAACAACTGCCGCATTAGACCAGTTCACCGCTGCAAAAGTGAAACTTTCCACAGCGGCAAAGACCTACGCAAGCGCCGATATGCACCTCTTAAATGAATACCTTAACAAGCGCATAGAGGCGATGAATTACGCGCTGGCTTCCGATGAGGCAATTATGGTGCAAGACAAAAAAACAGCCGAAACCAACAACGATGCCTACAACACTGCCGATGCACAGGCCACCGCACTCGCTCAGCAGTTTCCCACCGACCCCCTGCAGCCCATTTATGTCGCATACGACACAAATACAGCGGCATCATTTAGCGCCTATAACGAAGCTAGACGCACCGCGGGGGCTGCGGATTCCTTCCTGCGCGACTACTTGGGCACATCGGACAAATAGCGTATACTTCTGGACTATATGGACAAAGGCGCACTACGTTTAAACGAAAGGCAAATCTATGCCGGAGATCCTTGATGACATCACGTATCTTTCCCGCGATATAGGTCCTAGGCCAGCGGGAACGGAAGAAGAACAGCAGGCCGCACTCTATATTACTGAGCAATTCCAAAAAAGTGCGGGCTTGAGCGCGACAATCGAGGATTTTAAGTGCGCAAGCAATAGTGATGTGCCGATGATACTGTGCTTTGGCATCACTTTCATTGCAACCGTTATATCTTTGTTCGTTTCTGCCTTTGCTATTCCAGCGATTGTTTTGGTGGCCGTCTCTGCCCTTCTCTATGGGCTTGAACTTGTTGATAAGCCGCTGCTTTCTCGTTTTTTCTTGCGCGGCATCAGTCAAAATGTTGTTGCCAAATATGAACCGGGATACTCGGCGGACAGCAAGGGGGCTCGGCGTCGAAAAATTATAGTGCTGGCTCACTATGATAGCGGCAAAGCTATGCCTGAAATGCTGCCACCGGTTTTGGCGGCTCTTCCCGTGCTTAATCACGTTTATGTGTTTGCCCTTATTGCGGTGCCTTTTTTGTTGATTATTCGCTACGTTTTCTTTTTGCATGCCGTGGGTGCTGTCGCTATTGCCTTTAATGTGGCGACTATTATCGCGCTGGCTGTGATTGCCCTTCCTCTTATTACGGCGTTTTTGCACAAGATTGCCTCTTACAATGAAGCGGCAAACTGCAACGCTTCTGGCGTGGCGGTTATGATGGAAGTGGCGCGTCGCGTGGGAAACGGACGGGTAAGTGCGGCTGAACTGGCCACCCGCGAAGAAGGCGAAGCCACTATCCATGGGGAAGCGGCTGCGCGCAAGGCCGGCCTTGTTCCCGGGGGTGCTGAACTGGTGTACGAAGCGGCGCAAGTGCAGGCACCACAGCCTCACCCACAAACGGAAGCCGAGCGTCTTGCGGCGGCAAAGGCTGCCATTGCTGCTTTGACCGGGGTTCCTGTGCGCGAACAGCCAGCTGGCGACATCTCGCGGCATTTAGTGCAGGTGAAAGAGCCAGCGTTGCCCGTTTTGGCCCCCGAAGAAAGACATGAGCTTGTGGAAGAAACGCGCGAAGCGTTTACTGGTGCGCTTTCCCCAGAGGTAACTGCGCTCGAAAATGCTGCGCCGGTTGAAGCCGATGCGGTTGCTGGGGCGATTGCATCCGCAGCAGCAGTAAGCTCAGCGGCTGTGCCTCGCGCCAACGATGGCGCTGCTGCGGCGGACAACGTTCCTGATTGGTATAAAAAAGCGCAGGCCAGTGCGAAGAAAGAAAAAAAGCAACCCAAGGCTCAACGTTCTCGTTATGCAGATGTGTTAGATGCCGCTATGGCGGAAAGCTCCACCCACTTCAACCAGGCCAATCGCGCCCTTGATGAGCAAACGGAAGAACGCCTGCGCCACCTGCAAGACGATATTAGGGAAGTCAAGCCGCCTCAAACGCCTGCTGCCCCGGCGCCTGTTGCCGAAAACCCGCAAGCGGCTGCAGCGCCTGTTGCCGAAAACCTGCCAGCGGTTTCGGCACCTTCTGGTAGGGAAAACCGGCCAACGCAGGCTGCCACGCGTACAGAAATGCCGGTTTCGGCGGAGGCTACGGTGGCCATGGCACCTCTCGATGCCCGCATACTGCGCCCCGCACAAGCTTCTGTTGTTGCTGTTCAGGAAATACCTACACCCGCTGTGCAGGAAGTTTCTCCCGTTGATCAGGTTCCCGCCACGCAATCGAGGGTCCCTCAACTCGTGCCAGCAGCTGTTCAACCTGCGCCGATGCAGAGGGAAGAGTTGCGCCCTGAGCCTATGGCATCTAAACCAGCGCGTCGCCCCATTGTTTTGCCCGATGTGGACATGGCCACGACAGCGCTGCCTCCCATTGCTGATGTCGCTAAGCAGCGCGCACCTTTGGCGGAGGCAACAACTTCCGGCAAAACAGCGGCTAAAAGTCTTCTTGCGTCGATGGTTCCTGAAGTTTCCCTGGGCGGCGCACCCGCCGCCGCTTCAAACGAAGCTTCTGCACCCAAAATTAAGCCGCTGGATTTGCCTTCTCTTTCGGGTGCGCTCAATATGCCCGAACAACCAGCGGGTGCGCAGGTGAGCGAAGCAGCGACGGTAAGCGCCACAGGCTCGTTCGCCGCTGTTAGTGCCACGGGATCGTTTGCCCCGGTGGGGGATGCGCTCATTGCTGATGTGGCACCGGAAGATATTTATATCGATGATGCCGATGATTCTGATTACGACGGAAACACGACCGAAATGGGTGCCTATGCAGGCACAGGCTATGTGGATATGCCCAAATCGCGCGCCCACAAGTTTTTCGATCGTTTTTCGCGCAAGAAAAAGAAAAAGGATGAAGAAATAACGCCCCAAGAATGGCTTGAGGTTGATGATGATTTTGATGCCCAAAGCGTGGGTGCCGCGCGTGGTGGCTGGGATAGTTTTCAGGAGGAAAGCGCCGAGGGGGATGCGTTTGAACAGGGCGAAGCACAGTGGCAATCGGGGTCTTTGCCCGAAATGGATACGCCCCTGCCGGCCAATTCTCCCGTAGCGCGAAGAGGCCGTTTCGATGGAGCTTTGGGGTCGCTGCCGGCGCTTGATGACGTTGGTGAGGACGATGCGTTTGCCTTTGAGGACGATGACGAATCGCGCAAATGGAACGGCGGCGCGTTTTCCCGTGGCCGGGTCGACGATGCTGAGGAAGAGTTTGGCATTGAGGGGGAATATCTTCCCTCTGAACAGGGGAGTCAGGCTGCTTTGGAAGAGGAATTCAAGCAGATTTACCAGTTTAAGAATCCCGACATAAATACAGAAGTATGGTTTGTTTCCTTGGGATCCGAGCTTGCGGGCAACGCCGGTATGTATGCGTTTTTGCGTGAGCATGCCCAGGAGCTTAAGGGTTCCGTATTCATAAACCTTGAGGCTTTAGGGGCGGGCACATTAAGCTACATCGAAAAAGAGGGCTCCCTCAAAAAGTTCAAGGCTTCTTCTCGCATGAAGCGCTATATAAAGAAGGCTTCCCAGGCATCGGGGGTTTCGGTTGAAACCGCACAAATAGGCTGGAAAGAAAGCGCTGCTTCGGTTGCGCTCAAGCATGGCGCTCAGGCCATGAGCTTGGTGGGCATGGAGGGCAAGAAGCCAGCTTTTTATGGCCAAGGCGATGATGTGCTGGAAAATTTGGATGAAGAAACCTTGCAGCACAATGCCGATTTTGTTATGGAAATGCTCAAGAACATTTAGAGATTATTTTATATTTCCGCAGTTGGCTACGATGTTTAGAGTATAATTAAGTTATCTTAGAGGGCGGCATACTGCCAAGTATGTCCTCTGATAGTTTGGGTTGTTTGCACCGATGCATACAACTCCTGAATTAAAGAATAGAGGTTTTTGATATGGCGATTGAAGCATACTGCGTGAAGTGTAAGGCAAAAAAGGAAATGATCGATCCGGTCGAAAGCGTCACCAAGAATGGTAAGCCTATCACTAAGGGCAAGTGCCCCGACTGTGGCACGACAATTTGTCGTATCGGCGCTGCAAAGAAATAACTTCATTTATCGCAATGCGATGAAGTATGCGGGTGTGATTCAATGGTAGAATTCGAGCTTCCCAAGCTCGCCGCGCGGGTTCGATTCCCGTCACCCGCTCCAATTTAAAAGCAGAAGCGGCCAGGAAGAATTGATCTTCCGGCCGCTTTTTAATGTGAGGAACACCATGGCGTACCACTGCGACACCTTTATTTTTGACCTGGATGGTACCGTGCTTGATACCTTGCCTGACCTGGTTGTTCTTACTAATCGCACCCTGGTCGAAAAAGGCTTTCCGCCGCGCACCGAAGCTGAAATTTTAAGCTTTGTAGGCAATGGCGCCCGCCGTCTTATCTATCAGGCTGTGCCAGACAACACTTCTGAACAGGTGGCCGAAGAAGCGCTGGATCTGTGGAAATCGCTCTACACTGATTGTGGCATTTCCCTTACGCGGGAATATGAGGGCGTGCGCGCCGCGCTGTTGGCGCTGAAGGCGCAGGGCAAACATTTGGGATTGTTGTCAAATAAATTTGATGCTGGTGTGCAGGATTTAATGGCCATTCACTTCCCTGGCATGTTTGCTGTGGCGCACGGTGAAGGGGTTATCGCGCGCAAGCCCGACCCTGCAGGGCTGCTACAAACTATTGAAGAGCTGGGTTCAACACCGGTAAAAACGGTGTATGTGGGCGATTCGCGGGGGGATATGGTGGTTGCCAAGCGCGCGGGAACTTTTGCGCTGGGCGTTACCTGGGGGTATCAAGGTGAAGCCGATTTGTTGGCCGGTGGTGCCGATGCGCTTATTTCTATTCCCCAAAGCCTGTTGGATTTCGCCTAACCCTTTGTGGGTGTAATGGATATCCTGAGCAGGTGACAAGGTGCGCGCATTTGGCGGGGCGAGTTGTGAACGCTTTGTTTCTCTCACATGCCCATTTTATGGCTGCACGCATTCAGTGCTAAAATTTAGAGGATTATTAGATAAGTAAAAGTGTGCACTGAAGCAGAAACACGGTATTGCTCCCACATCCGGGGCGTTCCTTGCAGTTTTTAAGGGGCGTTGCCGCAAACCGCAAGGAGTTTTTTTATATGGCCTCACGTTCTTCACGCCGCGGACGACCAGGTTCTTCTTCCAACAATGCTTCGCAGCCTTTGCGTTCAGCCTCTGCTGCGCGCAATTCTCGACCCACCCCCAATACGCCCAGCCGCGAACAGATGCAGCGCAACAGCCAAAGGCGGCCTTCGGGCAGCTTCAACCCCAGCGCTTACGGCCGGGATTCTTACGGAAGCCAGGCGGGCCGCCGCAACACGCAGCCGCGCGAAGCCATGGGATTTCAGCCACCGGCGTCGGGTGCGGGCCAATATTCGCGCAACAACGCGCAGTACGCCCGCAGAAAACGGGGCATGAGCCGTGGGAAAAAAGTTGGCGTAGGCATGTTGCTGGTGCTGCTGTTGGCCGTTGTGGGCGTGGGCAGCGCTACGGCGTGGTATATGAGCGATATAAACTCCAAGCTTGCCGGCAACAAAACAGCCGAAGAACAGCAGGCCATCAAGGATGTAACCGTTCCCACCAAAAACTTTTCGGATCCCTTTTATATGATGTTGATCGGCTCTGATCGCCGTGCCGGAAGTGAAGAGGATGGCCAGCGTTCCGATACGAACATTTTGGTGCGCGTGGACCCCACAAAATCCATGGTAACCCTGGTGTCCATTCCGCGTGATACGAAAATTGACATCGACGGGCAGGGCACAAACAAATTTAATGCCGCCTACAATTATGGGGGCGCTGCGGCGACTATCCGTGAAGCGAAGCAGCTGTGCGGCGTGGATATTGCCTATTACGCGGAAGTCAATTTTGAAGAACTGGTCAATTTGGTGGATGCCGTAGGGGGCGTCGAAGTGAATGTGCCAGAATTAATTGATGACCCCGATGCGGGTGACATCGTTATTCAGCCCGGCCCGCAGGTCCTGGATGGCCAGGCAGCGTTGGTGTTTGCGCGCAGCCGTTCGTATGTTGATGGTGATTTTACGCGTACCTCTAACCAGCGCCTTCTTATTGAGGGCATGGTGAAGAAGGTTTTGTCGCTTCCCGTCACCGAAATTCCCAACGTTATTCAGAAGGCGGCCAAGTGCGTCACAACCGATTTGTCCGTCAATGATATTTTAAGCCTTGCGATGCAGTTTAAAAATCTGGGTTCGCTTACCGTGTATTCTGCCATGGTGCCTTCCTCTATTTTGCCGATGGGTAACGATGGAATTTCCTATGTGGGTGCCGACAAAGCGCAGCTGCAAAAGATGATGGCCATTGTGGATGCGGGCGGCGACCCCGCCACGCTTGGTGCAAACGCTGCGGGTGGTACGGGTGGTACAACCAGCACAGGCGGCACAACCAGCTCCGTCGCGTAACCGCGCCTGAGGCACAGCCGAGCAGTTCACGCCCCGGTAACAGCATGCATGC
>JAVWGW010000047.1:0-10988 GCA_036640375.1 Raoultibacter sp.
ACGCGCTTCAGCGGATCCCAGTCGTTCCAAGAGCTAACAATCTTTGTCATAGTGCTCTCCTTTCGGTGGAAGCTTTTTGCTTCCTTGACCATTCATTAAAAACCCTTCGAGCTTTGCTGATATGAGTGGCATCGACCGGTGGTGTGCAGTTGCGAAAACAATGCTTGATCACTTTCGCTCCCCCGTTGATTTTCTCTCAATCAACTTTGCTATGGCACGGAGTATACGCCCATTTTTGTACACTTGCAATAGATGAAAATAATTAATTTACACGTAAATTGAAGCAAACAGAAACTTTTTTTTGCTTTTGCCATCATTTTTTTGTGCACCTGCATTATTTGATTTTCACATCCCAGCAGCTCACCACGAAACGCAAAAGCGCCCCTATCAGGGACGCTTGCATTTCGTGCTCGATACCGTATTCAAGCTATGATATATGACCTAAGAAGTCTTTCGTTCTCTCTGAGCGTGGATGGTCGAAAACTTCTTCGGGGGTGCCCGCCTCGACAATGACGCCGCCGTCCATGAATACAACGTGATCGGCCACATCGCGCGCAAAACCCATTTCGTGGGTAACCACAATCATGGTCATGCCCGCCTTCGCAAGGCCCTTCATAACACCCAAAACATCGCGCACCAGTTCAGGGTCAAGCGCACTGGTAGCTTCATCGAACAACATCACGTGCGGATCCATCGCCAGGGCGCGGGCAATGGCCACGCGTTGCTGCTGACCACCCGAAAGCTGGGCGGGCAAAAAATCGACGCGATCACCCAAGCCCACACGTTCAAGCTGCGTGATGGCAACTTGTTCTGCTTCCGCCTTTGAGCGGTGCAGCACTTTACGCTGCGCCATCATCACGTTTTTCTTGGCGGAAAGGTGCGGGAACAGGTTGAAATTTTGGAACACCATGCCCACGCTGGCGCGCACATGATTTATATCGGTCTTTTTGGCAGTTATTTCGGTGTCATCAAAAAATATCTGGCCGCTCGTAGGCGTTTCCAGCAGATTGATGCAGCGCAACAGCGTCGATTTGCCCGACCCCGAAGGCCCCAAAATCACTACCACTTCGCCGCGGCGGACATTCATATCCACCCCGCAGAGCACTTCGTTGTCGTCGAAACTTTTATACAGATCGCAGATGCGCACAACCGGCTTATCAGCATCCGGTGCCGCTTTGGTTTGCTTTTCGTCGTTCATCGTTGCACCCCCTTGGCACGCAGGTCACGCGCACGGCGTTCGCCGTCGCCGCCCGCCGCAATGACCGTTGACGTTGTTGCCCCCGCAAAAGTTTCTGACATGCGCAGACTTTGCGTCGCCGCCGCATGGTCGGCAACCGCAGGAGGCAGAGAGGTTTTTTTGCCCCTCTTCTTGCGTTTGCCCGACATCCGCTCTTCCATAACGTTGATAAGCTTGGTCAGCGGAATGGTAACGATCAGGTAGAACCCAGCAGCAACGATGTAGGGCGTAACGTTGCCCGTGGTGGCCACGATGGTTTTGGAGAACATCATAATTTCGGTCACACCCACCGCCGCAAGCAGCGAGGTATCTTTGTACATCAAGATGAATTCAGATGTCATGGTGGGTATGACGCGCTGGATGGTCTGCGGAATGATAACGAACAGCATCGTCTGTGGCGCGTTCATCCCCAACGAACGAGCAGCTTCAAACTGACCCTTATTGATGGATTGAATGCCCGCCCGAAAAATTTCAGCCAAATAGGCGCTGGAATTGAGCACCAACACCGCCACGGCCAATATGAAGTTGCCGGGGTTAATGCCTAACAGGGGCAAACCGAACCACGCAATGTACATCTGCAAAAACAGCGGCGTGCCGCGCACCAAGTTGATGTAGGTTGACCCGATGGCCCGCGGGATACGGTGCTTGGCCATGCGCAAAAACGACAGGCACAAACCAACCGGGATAGCCAAGGGGAAACTGACGATCACCATGCCTAAAGCCGCAAGCCAGCCCTGAAAAATGGAGGGTATAGAAGTGGCGATAATGGCCGGATCGAAAAACAGATGAAGAAACTTGTTGGAATTCCACGTTGCCACCCACGGCTGCTGATTGAGCCAAGCAGCAAGCTGTTCGGGGGGCGTCACCCCGATAACGGTGATGGTGTCGGGTGCCGCCGGAAGATCAGCCTGCACGCCATCGGCAAGCGCATAGGTGCCCGTAACGCCAATTTGGCCACCTTCGGCAGGCAGCATAACCTCGGCCACTTCAACGCGCAAAAGCAGGTTGGGCGGTGTGGGCTGCGCAAAGGTGATCTTGACAGTGCTGGCGTCAGCGGCGCTAACCTTGGGGGAAAGCTCGATGCGCTTGAGTCCGTCGAGCCCCACAACCGTCACATTTTCGGGCTTGAACGTGGTGCCCTGTCCCAGCAACAAGGTGATTTCGCTGACGCTTTCACCCTGGGAGGTTTGTGCTTCCCAGGTAAGTCGTGTGGGCGTGGCGCCCATGATGGCGTTGCCACTGTCTTGATTCGACTGCGCTGTACACGTTGTCACTTCAAGCGCGTGCGCAGATGGCGTCACGAACAAGCTTGAGGTGGCAAGCATCGTGGCGCATATAAGCGCCACGATGACAGAGATTGTTCTACGCGAAAACGCGATTTGTTGCATGATTAACACCCATCGGTCGCCGTTGTAATCCCGGGGGGATTACGCAGTCGCCCCAAACCAGGTGGTATACAGCGTGTCGTATTTGCCGTTGGATTTCACTGCAGCAAGCGCCTGGTTCAAAGCCTTGGTTAGTTCGGGATTTTCCTTGCTGACAACGATACCATATTGTTCACCCGTCGGGGTCTCTTTAATAATTTTTGCATCGGGGTAAGCCGTCTTGATGTAAGACTGCGCAACGGGCAGGTCAATTGAAATGGCATCGATTTGCCCCGCCTGCAATGCAGCGAAAATAGCGGTCACTTCATCGTAGGGCACAACTTCGGCACCCTTGATGTTTTCAACGGCCCAGTCGTAACCCGTCGTGCCGGATTGCGCGCCAATTTTCTTGCCTTCCAGCTGCGCGACCTCGGTGTAGGCAGAGCTGCCCATCACGACAAGGCTTTGGTTGGAATCCATGTAAGCATCGGTGAAATCAATTTCCTTGGCACGTTTGGGGTTGATGGTGAAAGAAGATACACCCACATCAGCCTTGCCGCCCGCAGATACCATCGGCACGATGGTGTCGAACTTCACCGTGGTCAGGTAATTGCACTCAAGACCCATTTCGTCGGCAAGCATATGCATCAGTTCCACCGCAAAGCCCACCGGCTTGCTGCCATCGAGGCTTTCAAAGGGCGGAAAATCGAGCGAAGCAGCAACCGTCAATTTGCCGGGATTCACCAGGGTATAGCCCGAGGCGGTACTTGCACCGGAATCGGCAGGTGCCTGCGTGGTCGAGCCACCCGAAGAACAGCCAGCCAGTGCCAAAACCGCGGTAAGCGCGCACGCGCACGCCACCATTGTCAATTTTTTCAGTTTCATATTTTTCCTCCCAATCGGCCCGCACTAACAAAATCGCCCGAGTATCGCCTCGGGCGCATGCAAGGCTCCATTATGGTGCGCTTATGCTGCTTTATCAAATAAAACTTCAATAATTGTTAACTTTATTCGATATTTTCAGGTGAATCAAGCACCCCAAAACCTGGGAAAGGCTGTTTTAGCCACGCGAAAGGAAGAAACAACAAAGACAGGCGCGCCACCAGGACGCGCCTGTCAGGTTGAAAGACTAGCTTATGTAAGCTACTGCGCTCTTGCCCGCAACGCGACCAAAGGTATAGATGTCGGCCATAGAGGTAGAGCCAAGGCGGTTGGTGCCCATCTTGTGGCCCGCAACTTCGCCGGCGGCAAACAGACCAGGAATTACTTTGCCTGCGGTGTCGAGCACTTCCGCATTCACATTGATATGCAGGCCACCCATGGTGTAGTGAACGGCGGGCTTGTAAACCAGCAGATAGTAGGGGCCTTCTTCAATCGGCACCATGTCGGCACGGAAATTGTAGTCGGTGTCCTTTTTCGTCTTACACATTTCATTCCAGTGAGCGATTGTCTTTTGCAGTTCTGCCGCATCGATATCAAAGAGCGCACACGCCTCTTCAATGGTATCAGCCTTGATCATCAGCTTGCGCGAGGTCAGATTTTCAAATTCATGTATGTGAGTTTGCACAACGCTGGTTTCATCTTCGGCAGCCTGGTTGAAGATTTCGTAGGCAACGCTCCCGGTTTGGGCCGTTATGGCCTTGGATAAAACATCGCGACGATCAAGCTCTTCCACGAAGCGCTTGCCTTCCTTGTTGATCATGAGCGTACGACCCTCAAGGCGCATGTCGTCGATGTAGATCAGTGCGCCCGTTTCGGTATCGCAAATGGGATAGGTTTGAATGTATTGCATATCGATAAGCTCAGCGCCGATAGCAGACGCCATATCAAGACCCTCGCCCATGGCACCCACGCAGTCCGTCGAGCCAATCGCTTTGCCCATTTCTGGATTATTTTTCGTACGCATGTCCACGTTGGCGCCAAATCCGCCCGTCGTTAAAACAACTGCTTTAGATTTGAAGGTATAGGGATCACCCGTAATTGTGCTTTGAGCCTTCACGCCGGTGATAGCTCCACTTGCATCCTTGACCAGTTCGGTTGCTTTCATGTAATCAACTAGTGTGATGTTCGCAATCTTCTTGCAGCGAGCAGTCAGCGCCGTGGTCATGGCGTTGCCGATATGACCCGTTGGAATCATGGAACGACGCACGCTATGCCCACCGAAGAACAACAGGTTATTTTCCCAAGACACGCCACCTTCATAGGTAAGCCACTGGGTCGCATCAAGCACGCCATGGGCAATCACATTGACCAATTCTGGATCACCCTTATTGTCGCCGCCCTTAAGCATATCGGCTGCCAGCTGTTCGGGGCTATCCTGAAGCCCCAGGTTGTTCTGAATCCAGCAGTTGGGAGCAGCCATTTCGCCACCAGACAGGGCGGTTGAGCCACCACGCACGCCTAATTTTTCCAGGAAGATAACCTTTTTGCCCGCCCGCGCGGCAGTAATGGCCGCCGTAAACCCGGCACCGCCAGATCCGACGACAATCAGATCGGCTTCGGTCGGCATATCTTTTGCAACCGCCACGGCAGCATGATCGCGCTTTTTCCACTCGGAGGCTTTTGCTCCCGATGCATCGATGGCATCGCCCACCGCAGAAAGATAGGCCATACTGGTAAGCGTCGCGCCCGAAACGGTGTCAACATTAAGCGTTTGATTGTCCACAATCAACTTGCTCATCGTTTCCATGGCAACATCACCCAGTCCGAGGGTTTCGTTTGACGCTAAGACATTGATGCGCTCTATGGCGCCTGCCTTCATAACAACTTCAATATCAAAATTGCCGTGCTTGCCCATGGCGCTGCCAACATACGCCCCATCACCCGCAGCGGCAGACCCTTTACCGGCTGGCGCACATCCGGCAAGCGCCAAGCCACCACCTAAGGCAGCAATCGCAGAACCGGTCAGAAAATTACGACGTGAAATTTCAGCCATTTCTTTCTCTCCTTGTTTCGTAGGCCTTAAGGCCTCTCCCTCTTCCCATGCGACAGGCGTTCACCCGCCGCACACTGCTGCCGAGGTTACCAAGACAAACCCTTCATCGTCTATTATCTCAGGCGGTTAAATTCATAACCCGTTTCATAACCCTTTGTTTACCGGGCACTTTTCGGTATCATAGTCTCCCGAAATGTGCACAACGATTTCTTCGTAACCAGACAGGTTTTTGGAATAACACCCCTGAGGGGGCAGAAGATATCGTTTGAGTGGAGGGCTCCTCGGCACAAAAGAAGAGGGCGGCGGGTGCATGCAAGGATTTATCAACCGATGGAAAGATGTTTTTGCGCGCGTCATGGCTATTCCTGTCGTATTTTTCGGCATAGGCCTTTACCGCGCCTGGCTTGCCATATTTTTCCGTTACGACGCTTTTCCCACCATAGAATTTTTTGATTACGCACTTTTTGAAGCAGCTATAGGAATAGCCTGTCTTACTCTGGCTCTTTTCGCCCGAAAAGTGGCGCCCTTATGGTCAAATAGGGTGATCATGAACACCACTGCCGTACTGATGGTGGGCGGATCGGCTTTGATTGTTATCGGATGCTTCCTTTTGCCGGCAAGCCCGCTTAAATATGCGGGGCTTGTTATGGCAGGCCTTGGCTTGGGGTCTTTGATCTTGATGTGGGCAGAATTTTTTGGATCGATAAACCCTATGCGCGTGGCCTTGTATTATGCTATTGCGATTTTCTTCGGTGAAATCATCAAAGGCCTCTTTGCTGGAATGTCGGCACCCTACCTCGCTCTGTTTTCTCTTATTTTACCGCTGCTTTCTCTTGCCTGGGTTCGAGCGAGCATGAAGCGCCTGCCCGAAATCGATCTACCGCGCAAAACAAAAGGGGGCAGCACCTCGCTTTTTCCCTGGAAGCCAATTTTACTTATGGCCGTGTGCACTTTTGCCTTTGGCTTTGGTGCAGTGCCTATGCAGCCCTTGCTGCCCGGCAATATCTTGGGCACCTTAGCCGTAACGGCGCTCGTATTCTTCGGCGTGCTTTCCGCTTCAAAATGGTTCAATTTTGCCACCATCTATCAGCTGGCCTTCCCTTTGGTTACCATCGGCTTTCTTCTGGTGGTTCCCAGCGTTACCCGGCAAGGTGAAATTACGGCGCTGTGCTGCGATGCGGGATACACGATGCTTTCGATTTTTATCACGGTAATATTGAGCAACATCACCTACCGCTTCGGCATTAGCGCCGTATGGATCAGCGGGATCGAACGCGGCATCCGCTACCTTGTTGAAATGCTGGGCTGGGCACTGTTTGCCTTTGTTTCTGCCAACTTTTCACTGCAGGCAACCTCGGGCATCCATACCGGCATCACCGCCGTTATCGTTATCGTTTTTGCCGCGATTTTCTTCACGGAAAAAGGTATCTCGGCGAAATGGGGCATCAACTTGCAAGCGCTTGACACCCACTCCGAAGAATCCTCTGTAAGCAAGCTTTCGTTGCGGGTGTCGGATTTGTCGAAGAAGCATGATTTGAGCCCGCGCGAGGAAGAAGTGCTGCAACTGATTGCCCGCAAGCAGACGGCGGCGCAGATCGAAAAAGATCTTTACGTTGCGCCCGGCACCATAAAGGCGCACGTCAGCCACATTTATCGCAAGCTCGATGTGCACAGCCGCGACGAACTCTATACTTTACTGGAGCCGCCAAACTGAGAAACTGGGGCCGGGCTATCCAAGGCGCGTCTTTTTCTTTAGTTGACTTTTCTTTTCATACATAAGGGCATCGGCCACCTTGAACAGTGCTTCGTAAGTGGAACCATCTGCGGGGAAGCGAGCGATTCCTGCGCTTAAGGAAATCGGCACCGATGCTGATAGCAACCAAAAGCAAACCGGTAACAAGCGTGTTGCTTAAAACGGCATCCGAGTGTTGCGCCAACCCGCTTTCTTCGGTGATGTTGACGATATTCCAATCGTTGACGCTGAGCCGAATCGCCGTAAGAAAAAACATGCGTCCTTCGCGTTCGCCCAGCATAATGGTCGCAACCGTGCTGTCGTTCTCGACGGCGTCGCGCGTCGCCGACACCGTGTGCTGCGGCATACCGGATGCAAGCAATGCATCATAGAGGGATTCTTGACCAGCCGCCTGTTCCCCCGAACCAAGCACCAGGGTACCATCCCCCTTGATAAGCGCCGCACTTACCAGGGAAACCTGCGAGGACGCCTGGTTTGTTTTCAGTAAATCGCTCGCGTTAACGATACTGCGAAGCGCACCCACCACCTGCCCGTCGTGTGTAACCGGTTCAGCGATACTGTAGTAATACCCCTGCAAGCGCTCAGAATACCTCACTTCCGAAATAGCGCCTTCACCTTGCGCAATGCGCTCGATCGTTTCCACATCACTGGGCAGGGCATCTGGGTTCAGTACAACATCTCCCAGTTCGGCAAGGGATGCATAATCTATCTGGAAAGCCTGCTTTTCGTTCCACCCGGCAAGATAGGCGTTAAAAGCCTCACCCGCTGGATCCACATCGGGGGTTTCCGCTAAAACCACCATTGCGGCGATGGTGTTTTCAATTTCGTGAATCGAGCTTTCCACTTCTGCTTTTTGCGCCACCGTATAATCGTTCATGCCTTCGATAGACATCTGGTAAAACTCATGGCGCAGCGTGTTGCTATAGTTTATGAAAATGCCGGCAATAGCCAGGCAAGCAACTAAAAAGATAAGCCCTAAAAACACCAAGGGCTTACGCGCACGAGAGAAAAACTCTCCCGAATCCCCCCAGCGCTGCGGCCTCTTTCGTGCAATTTTCCCCACGGCAGGCTTTTTTGCTTCCTTGTCGGCAAGCGATCCTCGCGCGTGCACATCTTGCCCACGTTCGCCCAAAAGAGGGTCGTCGATAAAGCGAATAAGTCCCATGCGCCGGCGTGGCCGACCCTCTTTCCATGCGACGATGCGCGAATCGAGATGAAGCCAGTGATAGGTGTCGGCGGCAACGCGATAGCGCACAATAACAGCGGCTTCATCTGCGTTTCAAAATCATGCTCGGCCACAATAACGTTAAGCATACGTAAACTGGCCTGATCAAAAGGTGTATCCTGGCCATTTTTCCCACGCGTGCAAACGGGGGCATCCGATGTGGCGGTAATATCAAACACGAGCAAAGTGCCCAGCGCGCCTTCTTCTGTCATGCGCACCCTTGCCGCATAGGCCATGTGCCACGCAAGCGAGCCATCTTTTTTTCGCATGCGATACCGGGCGCACAATCGACTGCCGGCAGCTATTTCCTTCATTTCCGCGGCAAACCGCACGCGGTCATCTTCAAATACGAGAGTGGCCAGCTGGCCACAGAGAGGAGCCTCCAAAAGCTGAGCGCCCGTGTAACCCGAAAGGGCACAATAGGCCGCTGTTGCTTCCGCCAGGTGTGGATCATCGCCAAGAACAAGGTGTATTTTCCCGCAGGGCAAGGTGCCAAGGTCGGCTGATTGCTTATGCGAGATATTTTCATCCATTATTTCTCCCGTCGCGCAAAACCTTGATTGGCTCCAAGAATCCGGAGGGCATTTGAGGGCACATTTACCACACCGTAAGTATCACTTACTTTGAAAAAAACTCAAGCTTAAAGGTGGGATTTTCGGATAAACCAAGAACGCTGCACACGCCACCAACCGCCTACCTTGTGCTTGCTCTGCGCTTGTCAAACTGCGACAATAGGCGCGCAAAATAATGCAATCTATCTTCATTTTTACAACGCAACGGGGGATTTTAAGACCCCTTTGAAAGAGAGCCGAAATGATCCTTTGTTTCAGCGGCACGGGCAACAGCCTGCATGCTGCGAAAATAATTCAGCGCATAACCGGGGATGAAATCCTTTCGCTCAACGCGCGCATCAAGCACGGCGACCACGGGGTGATAAGCTCAGAGCGCCCTTTAGTGTTCGTGTGTCCCATCTATGCGGGGCGCATTCCGCGCATCGTCGAACGCGCCATAGCCGCAACAACCTTTAAGGGAAACAACCAGGCCTATTTCGTGGCCACCTGTTTCGCCGACCCTTCCCACGCGCAACATTACGTTGAAAAACTGTGCCGCAAGAAGGGTTTTGTGTTTAAGGGGTTCAATTCTGTGGATATGCCCCAAAGCTACCTGGTGCGCTACCCTACCCTAGAAAAACCCCAGGCCGCTCATGTGGTCAAGATTGCCGACCCAAAAATCGAGCGCATCGCCTCGCAGATTGCAGAGGGCGTGCCCCTTGAAGCCGCGCGCGCCGATAATCACCGCATGTCAACGCTAGGAAACCGCTTGTTCTATCCTTTTTTGGTAAGCGCAAAGGGATTTTATGCCACAGAAGCCTGCACCAGTTGCGGCCTTTGCCAGCAGGTATGCCCCCTCAACAACATCCGCCTGAAAAACGGCCGACCCCTCTGGGCAAACACCTGCACCCACTGCATGGCCTGCATCGCCCGCTGCCCCGAAGAAGCCATAGAATTCAAGCACAAAACCCAGGGGAAAGCCCGCCATTACCTGGAGGAATAGACCTATTCTTGCGCGGCATGAGATTCCCTAAAACTCAATTCCATCGATACAAAATTCGTAGAGGAACGCCTTTAAGGGTGCGGGGTTGGGGGTGGTAAGAAACGAATTGTAGTAATCATTGAGTAAGGTGTTGAAGCGCTCGATATGATTGTCGGCAATGTTGATCATGCCTGCACCATTTTGCAGCATCAAGGTATCGGCAATCATTAAGCCGGTGCGTTTATTGCCGTCCCAAAAAAGTTGCGCGGGCAGCGCCCACAAAAAATAATCCAGTGCTCTTTGTGTCGCAGATCCCGCCCCCGACACCGCCTCTTCAATGCGGCGACAAGCTTCCTTTTGATCGGGTAGGGGAGGAGCATAGGAGGTCGAAGATATTGAAACCTTCCCCGTTCGCACGTGGCCGGGGGCTAAGTTTTCTGTTCGAGAAACTATTTCATTCACCTTTTGCACGTAGGGCAAGGTAATGGGTTCATCGAAAGAATCGGCCACAAAACGCCATCCATCACGCATGGCACGAATTGCATCGACATCGCTTAGTGACACTTCCCCCACATTGATGCCCTCAAGTATGGTCTGCGTTTGGGGAAAAGTGACATTGCGATTTTCCATCTTCATGCCGCAGTAAATATTTTTATCCCAAAGTTTTTTCATCAAAAAGATGCTTTGATCTTGGCTTAGTTTAAATTTGTCTTCCCACATAACTTCTCCTGCCGCCAATAGCTATCTCATAACACCTTACCACGCAAGAACAGCCGCCGCCCACTGCAGCACAATCAACAGCACAGCGTCGTGACCGCGAAGCCGGTCACGCGCCGCCGCAGGCTGAACCAACAACGTAACCGTCAGGCACGTCCTGGCGGAGCAGATAATCGTGAAAGACCGAGGCGCTTGAAGTAAGCGTACTCCCTGTACGCGCACGA
>JAVWGW010000048.1:0-10786 GCA_036640375.1 Raoultibacter sp.
TGTTTTCGGATTGCGGCCTAGAAGTGCAGCCCGATGCCGAAAAATTGGCGCACATTGCCATCAATTCTGCCCAATCGTGGCACACGCTGATGGGCACCACACCGCTTGTAGCTATGCTTTCTCATTCCACCTGCGGATCGGCCAAAAATGATGACGCAAGCAAAGTGATTGAAGCCACCGCTATCGCCCACCAGCTGGCCCCTGAACTTGCCCTTGAAGGCGAATTGCAGCTTGATGCCGCCATCGTAAAATCAGTTGGAAGCTCAAAAGCCCCGGGGTCAAAGGTTGCTGGCCGGGCAAACGTGCTTATCTTCCCCGATTTAGATGCGGGCAATATTGGCTACAAGCTGGTACAACGCTTGGCGCACGCCGAAGCCTACGGACCGATTACCCAGGGCATCGCCGCCCCGGTAAACGATCTATCGCGCGGGTGCACCGCCGAAGATATCATCGGCGTTATCGGTATAACCGCCGTGCAATGCCAGGCCAAAAAAGCCGCCGAAGCCTAAAAGGCAAGGGCGGGAGTTAGAGTTAGATTTAGATTTAGAAAATCGGATGGGCGGATTGGTGGGTTTAAGCCCGCCCATCCACCCCTTCAACTAGAGGCGTTCGTGGATGATATCGAAGGTATCGAGCGCTATCATCAGTTCTTCGTTGGTGGGGATGATAATGATTTTCACCTGCGAATTCTCAGCCGAGATTTCGCGCTCAAAACCGCGTTGGTGATTTTTTTCTTCATCAAGAATAATACCGAGAGGCTGCATGCCGGCAAAGATAAGACGGCGCATCTTTTCGCAGTTTTCCCCCACACCCGCCGTAAGCACGATGGCATCGACGCCGGCCATGATGGCAGTATATTGACCGATATATTTCTTGACGGAATTGGAATACATGTCGTAGGCCAAAAGCGCGCGTTCATTGCCCTGTTCAGCGGCATCGCGCACGCTGCGCAAATCGTTACTGATGCCAGAAATGCCCAACAGCCCCGATTCCTTATTCATAAGATCGTTTACCTGTGCTGCACTGAGGTTTTCGTGTTCCATGATAAACGGTACGATAGCGGGGTCGATAGCACCACAGCGCGTGCCCATCATCAGGCCATCTAGGGGGGTTAATCCCATGGAGGTATCCACAGCAACCCCGTGGTCGATAGCCGACATGGAACAGCCGTTGCCCAAATGGCAGGTTATCAGCTTGAGTTCGTTGAGCGGTTCATCCAAAATTTCTGCCGCACGCTGGGAAATATAGCGATGCGACGTGCCATGAGCACCATACTTGCGGATGCCGTATTTTTCGTAGAGTTCATAGGGAAGCGGATACATGTAAGCTTTGGGCGGAAGCGTCTGGAAAAACGAAGTATCAAACACCGCCACTTGGGGAATGCTGGGCATTTGCACGGTACAGGCATGAATGCCCATTAAGGCGGCCTTGTTATGCAGAGGCGCCAGTTCGGCCAATTCGTCTATTTTGGCGATAACATCATCATCGATAAGCACTGACTTGGGGAAATAGGGGCCGCCCTGCACAACGCGGTGGCCGATAGCATCGATATCATCAAGCGAATCAATGGCGTGACCCGGGCCTTCAACCAAGGCCGCAAGCACAAGTGCCATGGCATCATCATGATTTTTCATTTCGGCATCGATGACCACTTCGTTTTTGTCAATGCCGTGTTTGTGGAAAGCTTCAGCAGAACCGACGCGCTCGCAAATACCCTTTGCAAGCACCTTCTGCTGTTCGACGCTAACGAGCTGATATTTTAAAGAAGAGGAGCCTGCGTTAACAACGAGTACATTCAAAGAGTGCCTCCCTAAACGTTTTCTATCAAAGGTAATATTTTAAGTGCCTTTTGCCCCGACATACAACAAGACCGCTCCCGTTTCGGCAAACGGTGAACGGCCTTGTGAAGGTGGTGCCAGAGTGTGAAGATGCGTTGAAGAGAGGGCCTAGGCATCAAAGGCCGGTGATCCGGAATTCATCGGCGCGCCACCTAGCACATGCACGTGAATATGGTGCACACTTTGCTGGGCATCATCACCTGTGTTGACGATGGTGCGATACCCCGCCTGGGCAATGCCCGTTAACTCCGCCACTTTTTTCACAGTGTTAAACAGATGACCCATCAGCTGATCGGGGATGTTATCGCCCATGTTTGCGTAGTGTTGTTTGGGAACGATAAGCACATGCACGGGCATCTGCGGGTTCACATCGTTAAAGGCTACAAGGTATTCATCCTCATACACTTTTGTGGCAGGTATTTCACCCGCGGCTATTTTGCAGAAAAGGCATTCTTGCATGATGGATCCCTTCGGGTTTAGGCTTTTTGCAGGGTTGAATCGATGGTGCTGTCGTCGACAGAGGTATCCAGTTCCCCCATCAAAACTTCCACCTTTTGCGAAGCTTCGGCAAGGCGGGTGCGCAGTGCCGCAAGCAAGGCAACACCGCGTTCGTAGCGTTGCAGGCTTTCTTCCAGTTCAAGGGTGTTGCTTTCCAGCAGCCCAACGATGCCATCCAATTCGGTCATGGCTTCACGAAAGCTGAGTTCTTCGAGGGGTTTTACATCTAACATGGGGCATCCTCCAACATAACCAGGGCGTTTTCAATACGTTCAATCTGCTCAACTGCACAGAGTAGGTCACCATCGGACAAATTAACACGAATATGCTGACCGGCGCTGACCGCTTCCACCGATTTCATAATGTGGCCGTCTTCGGCACGCGTAACCGAATAGCCCCGCGCCAAAATGGTCAAGGGAGACAAATCATGTAAGCGCGCGGCGCGCAGGGCAAGGGTGTTGTCAAAGCGCGGCAACAGGCTACGACCGGTTTGGCGCAGGCGTTCCTCTTCGCCTTCAAGGCGCAGCGCGCCTTTGGCCAAAGTATGGGGCAGCGCCTGCTGCATGCGTGCCCGCAGCGTGGCAAGCTTTACTTCATCGCGTGCCAGACTTTGCGGAATAATGCGATGCAGGCGTTCTTCGGTCATATCGAGCGTTTGAGCCTCGGTGGCAAAAAGTCTGTTCGAATCAAGGAATAAGGGGTGTTGCGCCCTGCGTTCCCAGGCGTGCTGGTGGCTTTGTATCAGGTGCAAGGTTGACGAAGAAAGAGAAGCCGCACAAGCAGCAAGCGACGCTTCAAGGCCGTCGCGCGCGGGGCTTGCCGCTTCGGCTGCGGCCGTTGGCGTGGAAGCGCGCAGGTCAGCCACCATATCGGCAATGCTCGTATCGGGTTCATGCCCAATGCCCGTTACCACGGGCACCGACAGCGCAGCGATGGCGCGGGCAAGCGCTTCATCGTTAAAGGGCATCAGATCTTCAAACGAACCACCGCCCCGCACTAAAAGCACCACTTCAGCACCGGCCGCTTCAACGCTGCGCAGCGCTTCGATAAGCGCTGCGGGTGCACGGTCGCCTTCAACGGGAACGCCCGCCACCACGATGCGCGCCACGGGAAAGCGGCGGCGCAGCGTGCGCAGCACATCGTGCACGGCAGCACCGCGCGGCGAAGTGACCAGGCCAATCGTTTGCGGCAGCAGCGGCAAAGCACGCTTGCGCGCCGGCGCCATCAAGCCTTCGGCCTCAAGTTTTTTCGCAAGGTTGGCCACTTGCAGGCGCAGGTTTCCTTCCCCGGCAAGCGCGATGGAAAACACATCGAAGTTCATGCGCCCCTTCGGCGCATACAGCGTGAAGCGCCCCGTCATTTCCACCAAAGACCCCACCTGCACCGCCACATGCTGGGCATCGAAGCGGTTGAGCCACATCATGCACGGCAGGCTGGCACCGGCATCTTTCACGGTGAAATAAACGGCCTTGTAGCCGCGCTTGTTGGAAAATTCCGAAACTTCCCCAATAATGCTGAGCGTACAGCTTTCAAGGGCGCCTTTGGCTAGCGCCATGGCCGCCGACACCGAAAGCGGCGGCTGTTTTTCGTTGAGTGACCCGGGCACGCTCAAAACACCTAATCGCGACGTTGCGCAAGCAGGTAGAGCAGCTGCAAGATGGAAGTGAGCGCTGCGGCCACATAGGTAAACGCACAGGCGCGCAACACAGAAAACGCGCCGCCTTGTTCCGCCTGGGAAATACCCGTCGTGCCCACATAGGCCATGGCGCGACGGCTTGCATCAAATTCAACAGGCAAGGTGACCAGCTGGAATATAACAACGGCCGCATACATGATGATGGCAAGCGTTTGCAGGCCGGCAAGATTCATGAAAATGCCGATCATAAGCAAGAAAATCCAGGCATTGGAAGCTATGTTGACCACGGGCACGATGGCCGTGCGAATTTTCATTGGCGCATAGCCCTTGGCAAACTGACAGGCATGACCCACTTCGTGGCAGGCGGTAGCCATGGCCGTGATGGAAGTGCCCGCATAGGCATCAGGGTCAAGAGTGATGGAATTGGTGCGCGGATCAAAAAAATCCTGCCCCGGGCCGCCCTGCTGAATACTCACGCCGGTAACGCCGTGAAACGACAGCATGCGCCGCGCAGCTTCCGCCCCGGTGATGCCCGAAGAAATGGGCACCTTGGTGTATTTTTTCAGCTGCGCATTAACGTAGAATTGCGCGCCAAACCCGATAAGCAGCGTCACTGCGATCAAGGCGATATAGGATACAGACATGGCTAAACTCCTTCGTAGTGTGTTTGTTACATTATACGGAAGCGGGGGGTGGGGTACGGAAAAAACAGATTACCGTGAAACTTTCGTAACCTTAAGTTTGCCAGCCTCAATGCTTAAGCTAATATTTCCCGCAAGCAGATCAAGCAGCTCGTCTCCAATAAGCTCTTTGCGCCAGCCGCGCAGCATATCAACAGCATCGCAGTGCCCGCGTGCCATCTGCACAAGATCATCGCGCGAAGAAAGCGTTTGGAAGGCGACATTGTTTTCCTTGGCGCGCAGGCGCACCAAAGCGGTCATTAAATCCACTTCCACATCAACGTTGGCTTCACCCTTTTTTGTGCGCTGCATGTGTGGCCAGGTGGTATCATCGGCATCAAGACCCTTTTCTATCAGAGCCACAACCGTGCGTGCCTGCGCCGTGGAAAGGCTGTCGCTTAAGCCGCGCACCATAAACAGCTCATCTATGCTGCGGGCGCTGCGTTTACACACTTCCACAATCTGTTCGTCGGTCATAACCCACTTGCGCGGCAAATCGCGCTTGCGGGCAAGCTCTTCGCGCCATGCGGCCACTTCGCGGGCGGCAGAAAGCTGACGGGAACCCAACTGAGAAGCACGCTTAAGATGCTTGTAGCGCTGCCGCGGATCGCTATTGTAGCGCTGCGGGTTTGTCAATTCACGAAAGTCCTGTTCAAGCCAGTGATAGCGCCCCTTCTTGATAAGGGTTGCCTTCATCTGCTCATACATTTTTGGCAGATAGATAACATCTTCAGCCGCATATTTTTTTTGCGATTCAGAAAGCGGGCGACGCGACCAATCGGTGAATGAATCGATCTTTTTCAGCGGCACACCACATTCAGAAAGCACAAGCGCCCCGTAGCCCACCTGCTGCGTTTGCCCCAGCAGCGCCGCCGCAATCTGGGTATCAAACACCGGCGTGGGCATGACGCCGACTTCCCGATAGAGAATTTCAATATCTTGTGTGCCCGCATGAAAAAGCTTCACGATGCGCTGATCGCTCAAAAGCGGTGCGAGCACCCCTAAATCCTTAACGGCAAAGGGGTCGACCACCACCACTTCGGTATCGGTGGCCAGCTGCAAAAGGCACAGACGCGCATAGTACGTTTTTTCCCGCAGAAATTCAGTATCTATGGCCAAAACCGACGAGGTATGCGCGCGTTCGACAAAATTTATTAACATTTCCTGGTTTGCTATGTACAACTGACGGACATCCTTCGTTTTCGTATTCGTTTTGTTGTACTATCATAATAGCTGAAAGGGAATACATGAAACTGCTCATCATCAATAATTTGAATTCAGGGTTTGGCGAAGGCTCGGTCCACGATTTTATGCGGGCTTTTACGCGTGATGGCGACGAACTGTGCCTGCGCTCAACCGATGGCACCACCCCCCTTGCCTCCCTTTTGGAAGATGCGCGCGATTTCGATGCCGTTATTGCCAGCGGGGGCGATGGCACGGTGGCTTCGGTGTGCTATCTTTTACGCGACAGCGGCGTGCCGATTCTGCCCTTCCCCGCCGGCACCGCAAACCTTCTGGCCTTAAACCTTGCCAGCCCCCTTGAAACCCACGCGCTGGGCAAAATGGTACGCCAAGGCAAGCAGCTCGATTTTGATATGGGGGAAATCGAGGTCGACGAAAAGCGTTTTGGCTTTTCCATCATGGCGGGGGCGGGCTACGATGCCACCATCATGCATGGCGCGGCGCACACCAAGCGCATTTTGGGGCCCATGGCCTACGTATCGGCGGCCATCGCAAACCCCATGCCCCAAAAATCGCACTTCACCCTTACTCTTGATGGCGAAACCATCGAAAGCGACGGCATGGGCATTTTGTTGATAAATTTTTCAAAGATTCAGTTTGATCTTTCTGTCACCCACACCAATCGCCCGCGCGACGGGGTGCTTGATGTGGTGATACTTAAGGCAACCTACGCCTTGCAGCTGATACCCGCCCTGGTGGCGGCGGCACTGGACCGCGAAGGCGAATTTCCCGATCGCAGCGATGCCCTAGAAATCCATTGCGCGCGCAGCATAGAAGTTGTGGCCGATCCGCCCATGGAAGTGCAGTTTGATGGCGAAACAACCAACACCTACACCCCCTTCAAGGCTCACATTTTAGATAAGGCCACGCGTCTGATAGTTTCTGATGAAGGCTATGATCTTTTCGTCTAGCAACACCAAACAAAAAAGACCCCATTTCTGGGGTCTTTTCTTCTAAGAAACTAAAGAGTTACGCACCCTTACTCTCTGAGTTTGCGGGCTTTGCATCGTCCTCGCTTGCTTCTTCGACAAGCTCACCTTCGATTTCGATGGTTGGCTGCATGGGCATCGCCCCTTGCGCTGCGGCAAGCTGCCTAAACGAATCGGCGTCTTCGTTTTCTACCGGCATCATGATATAGACATTGCTGCCGATGAATACCGGAGTGATGCGCGCAACAGGGGAAGCTTCCTGGGTCGAGGCATTTTCCTTGTGTTCTGCCTGCTCAGCTTCAAAACGTTCGAGCATTTCTTGCTTGACGCGGTCAATCTGGCTGGCGGTATCTTGCTTCCAGCGGTCTTTTTTCCAGGCCAGCAAATTGGAATTGTAGGCCATCTGAATAAGTTCCAGCGCAAAAGCAAACACCATAGCAAAATAGACCATGAGCTTTTCAGCATGCATGTGGAGCACTTCGATACCCGAATTGATGCCCAGACTATCTAAGAACAGCAAAATACCGATGACAACGATGAAGCACAGAGCAAGAATTTTCATCTCGGGGTGGCCGTTGATGAACTTTGAAATGGGGTCGATGAACACCATCATCAACACTACAGCAATCATAACCGCCAAGATCATGATAATCAGATGATCGGCCAAGCCAACCGCCGTAATAACCGAGTCGATAGAAAACACGAGGTCCATGACCATGATGGTACCAATGGCCTGCGGCAACATGAGCTGATGAAGCTTCTTATGTTCATCACTTCCGTGCGCTGCTTTTTCTTCGGTCAGACCCAGAACGCTTCTTAATTCAGAAATTCCCTTATAGATAAGATAGCCGCCACCCAGCAGCAACACGATATCGCGCACCGAGAAACCATGCGAGAACGATCCGAGATTGATATCGAAAAGCGGCGCCGTCATGTGAATCAAATACGACGCGAAGCACAAAAAGACGATACGCATAATCAAGGCGCCCGCCAAGCCCAACTTGCGACCGATGTGCTGTTTTTCTTCCGGAAGGCGATTGGTGGTGATGGCGATAAAAACAATGTTGTCCACGCCCAGAACAATTTCAAGGAAGATGAGGGTGATCAGGCTGATCCATGCTTCCGGTGTTGCAAATATTGATAGATCCAATGCGCTCTCCTTAATCTGTTTGCCATTTGCTTGCGGGCCGAAGCACAAAAAAAGACTCCGGCACAGTTAAACTGCACCATGAGTCTCGTCATTTAAAATACGTCCAGGCACGCTGGCCATGATGTTGAACGTATTGCACCTTAGTTGTGCCAACTACTCCCCCACGGGTTGAACGGTATCCTAACACGCGACGTGCCCGATGCCTACCCCGCACAATGCTATAATGCCCAAAGTACACAATGCTTCCAGGAGGCTCGATGAGCGAACAGCATACCACCCCCCGCAACACTACAGAAAAAGCGCGTGTTAACTATCCCGATGGATCGGGCTTGCGCCGCCCCTTCGATTTTCCCCGCAATCAGCTTTCTTTGCTTTTAGTGTTTGTTGTGGCGGCAGCGGTTATAGGCGGAATATTTCTTTTCAAAACTTACGACAACGTTATCAATGCCAAGGCAAACGAAGCGGCCTCTTTGGCGGCAAACATCAGCAAACCGGTGGCGCTTGATTTACCCGTACTTGCCAACCTTATGGCGCTTGACGACGCCACCATCAAGGCATCTTTTACCGATGCTGGCCTGCTCACCTATGAACTGGGTGCCGGCAGCGACGTCGTGGGCGGATTCGACATCATTAAACTGCCTGCCGATGTCACAGTGCTTGACGCAGGTATCGCCTATACCACAGGCATTGATAAGCTTTCCGCTTCCGAAGCAGCAAAGTACCTTAATGGCTCATGGCGCTTGATGGTTGATCGGGGCGAATATATCGACATGAAGGTTAAATATGCCGATTTCGTTTCACCCGACCCCACCACCGCCCTGCAAACGGCGCTGGTAAGCGAAGGGATTGACCCTGCTACTGCGGGCGAAATTGCCACCGACGAAGCGGGCAACACCTATTATGCGGGTACCTTTGATGCGGGAGAAGTAGCCTACAACTGGAGGGCTTCAACCTGCGCGCTTTCCGACATCTATAAAGTCGATGGCTTGCCGAAAACGGCACAATACGTCGTCTTTCGCATGTATCAATAGCGCCACGACGCTTTTACGCAAAGGGGTCGATGACTCCGGTGGCAAGCAGCACGATAGAGGCCACTGCCGCAATCAAAATAACAGCTGCAATAATCTTGTCGGGCGTACTTGCTAGATAGGCTTGCCCGCGTTCGTGTTTGCCCTTGATATACACAGCGATGCCCGGGGCGTACAGAATCGACATCAGCATGACACCGGTTAAGCCACTGGCATACACTAAAAACAAGCTGTACAAAACACCCACGATGCCCACAAGGTACCATTTAAACAAGGGTCCGGACAACTTCCCCAAAAAGCTTCCTTTTTCCTTAAATGCCAGCTTTGCAAAGTAGGCCGAAGAAAGCATGTAGGGCACCAAAATCATGCCCAAAGAAAGCAGATAGAAAAACTGGTAGGTCTGTTCGCTGAACAGCATGGAAATCAAGAAAATCTGCACAATCACGGCCGACGTGATAAGCGTGACGATGGGCGCACCTTTTTTGTTCGTTTTCGCAAACGCCTTCACAAACACACCCTGGCGCGCTGCTTCGTAGGAAGATTCGGAAGAAAGCACCGTGTAGCCCAGCATGGCGCCCGTAAGCGACAAGATAACGCCAATGCTAACCAAAGTGCCACCCCAGGCGCCCACAGCGTATTCAAGCACCCCCGCCAGCGAAGGGTTGGCAAGTTGCGCCAGTTCAGCGCGCGGCATGATGCCCATCCCCAAGATAGATACCATGACATAGATACAAAAAACGCAGGTGAAAGAAATGACCGTGGCACGACCCACGTCTTTGGCGCGCTTGGCGCGACCGGAAAGGGCGACAGCACCTTCGATGCCCACAAACACCCAGGCGGTTACCGTAATAGCGCCCAAAACTTGATCGAAAAAGGGCATACCGTTAGGTTCGCCCCAGAAGTTATCCATGAAAACGGCCATGTCAAATTTTTGCAACACGATGATGGCAACGATGGCCGTGATGATGGGAACAATTTTGCTGATGGTGATGACGGCATTGATGCCGGTGGCTTCCTTGATGCCGCGCGATACAATAAAGGTATAAAACCAGATCAGACAAGAAGCGCCGATAATTGAAGGAATGTTGTTGCCCGACCCGAACACGGGAAAGAAATAGGAAAGCGCCGAAAACAACAGGGCCGAAAAGCTAACGGTGCACAAGATGGCGCTGATCCAATAACCCCAGGCCGAATTGAAACCCACGAAATCACCGAAGCCCGCGCTGGCATAGCTATAGATGCCACCAGTGAGCTCTGGCTTAAGACGGCTTAAGCCATAAAAGCACATCATAAGACAAAAGACCCCGCAAAAAGAAAGTGCCCACGCCGTAAGCACCGCACCTGTATTGGCACCGTTGGCTGCCATGTCGCCGCACAGGGAAAAGACGCCACCACCGATGATGAGGGTGATAACGGTGGTTACCATGCGAAAGATTCCCAAACCCTGCGGATTCGTAATTCCGGCATCTACGGACGAGGCTTTTATATCCGTGCTCACATGATCACCATTCCTCAAAAGTCGTTGATGAAATCATACCCTACCGCCGCCCCTTCTGCCGCTTAAATTGCCCAAAATCCTCCCGTGAGTGTATAAACCAAGCACATTTATGCAAAAACGGACGCATAGCAAAACCATTGAGGTAAAAGTGTGAGCCCTTTTGCGCGCATGATTTGTACCGGATTTGTACCACTTTAGGTACTGAATAAAAAAGGTCAGAAGCACTATAGCTTCTGACCTGGTGTTTTATGGTGGGCGATACAAGATTTGAACTTGTGACCCCTACC
>JAVWGW010000049.1:0-10433 GCA_036640375.1 Raoultibacter sp.
CCCCGAAGCCAAACACCCCACCACGTCTGCCGCATCGGAAACCCGCACATCCCGGTAGGGTGCCACGGAAAAAACCTCTTCTTCAAAGTGAAGAGGCAGCGCAGGCTTATCGGCAGCACTGTTGGGGGCGCCTTCCTGCGCGTAGGGCGCAGCCTGCGCTGCAGGGGATCCTGCGGCTTCAAAAAAACGCGCATACCCACTTTTCTGGACACCCCACACCACTCCTTCAACAAGAAAAACACCGGCAAATACAAGCACTAGAATTGTGAGCGCAACGACAAAAGAACGAACCTGCCTCGATGCCTGTTTCATAAAAATACCCCCGGACGATAAGGATCGACAGTCAAAGAAGTGCGGTGGGTAAGTGCAGGCAGCGCCACGCCTAACACCTGGGATTTTAGCCCCATCCCAAAAAGGGTCGGATAGAATTTGAGGGTTGCGGTATAGGTGGCCAACCCGACGCTGCCCCCCTTGACCGATACCTCCACGTTCAGATTTTCTTCATCCATCACCTTAGTAAGGGCAGATTGTATGCCCGCGCATGCCTGATCGGCCGTTTGCCCATAGCCGGGCGCTGTGGCGCAAACGCGCACCACATCGCGCGCCACGCGGTCAAATGCCGCGCACTCCGAAAAAAACAACAGGGCATTGACGGCGATCACCGCCACAATTATGAGCACGGGAAACACCACAGCAAACTCCACCGTCATTTGCCCCGCTTCGCGAGGTGCGCAAGGCAGGTCCTGCGCCTGATTCTTGCGGCAAAAAAGCCGCTGCAGCACAACCCTTGCTATTCCCATTGCCGCACCCCCGTTATTGACCCCACTACGCCGCGCAGCGCTTGCGCCACCGAAGAAACAAGGGCAGCGCCCGTTGTTTTTATCTGTTCGGGCAAAACGATAGTCAGGGGAATCGAGGGGCCGCCTTCGCCAAAAAATTCGATGCTTGCCAGGGTAATTTCGCCATCAAAACCCTCAAGGCTTTCCAGTGCACCCGCTTCCATCTGGTCAATCACGCTAGAAAATATATCACCCGAAGTATGCTGCGCCACACTTACCGCGCGCTGTTGCACTTCGGTATAGCGCACGGCCAAAGTGGAATCATCCGCCGCAGCAACGTGCGCCGTGTTCACCACCACCGGTTTGGGAGCGTCGAGGTCCACGGGCTGCAAGCCCACGGTTTCCACCAAATCACACAGCGCAGCTGCCGCCCAGGTGCCCAACCCGCTTTCACTAGCCAAAGGGATGCCATCCACCGCATTTTTAATGCCTTCTTGTAAAGCCTGTTGGCCCTCAAGGTAGGCAAACAGCAGCGCCGACCAAAGATCAAGCACTTCATCCAAGCCGGCAACAACAAGGTTGTCGCTTTTTTGCACGATGCCATCCAAGGCCGAAGCGATGATGTTTGATCCTTCCTGCGCCTTATCCCCCACCAAAACCGAAGCCGAAACGGCCGCTTGCATACCCAGCGTCGCGTTCGCTTTTACAAAAGATGATTCAAAGCCGCGCTGTGCGGGCTGGCGCGCTGTGTTCACCACAAAGGCAAGGGCGCCACGCCGCCCCGGTGGTGCCACTTCAATGCGCGCCGCCACCGCCTGCGAAAAGGCTTCCTTAATGCTTTGCATCAGGCCGCCTATATCCCCTTTTACCTGTTGGGTAAGGGGATCGTAGGCCTCACGTGCCTTCTGATAGGCTTTGGCGGCCTGTGCCACCTTTACATAGTGATATTCAAAGCCGTTTTCTATCGACGTGGATGCCGCGGCAACCTTACCCAAGCTGCTTGCAACAAAATGGCACTGGGGGCATTCTGAAAAACCCCCCGCCTCCATGGTCGCAATCGACGTCTTGCCCGAAAAACCCTGCACTGCCGGGCAGCCCGCCCACGCATGAGCCATCGCATCCGCGCCACTTCCCGTCAGAGGATACACCGCTTCGGTATACAGATCTGTCTGCTTCATCTGTTCGGTATTTGCGGGAAGTTCAGGGAAATCTGCCTTAAATGAAGTGTCGGTTTCCTGCACGTATCCCCGCGAAACCTGTGCACTTGCATAGGTGTAAAAAACGCTGCGCAAAGCACTGCGCGCCTGTTCTTCCACCGAATCATCCAAGGCCACCTCGGCGGCAAGCCGTGCGGGGTAATAAGCCTGCGCGCGCTTGAGAGCAACACCGAAGTTCCAGGCATCGACACTGCGATACAAAGGGTTAGCGCTGGCGGGAAGTGAAACAAGCGTCGCAGCGCGTTCGTAGAGGCAATAGTTGGGATTGTTGCCGCAATCGTGCTGAAAGCCGATAAGCTTTTCGGCATTCACCTTTTTCGCTTCTTCTTCGGCCTGCTGGGCAGCTTGCGCAATCGCTTCTTTTTGTGTTGCAAGCTCTTCTGAAAGCTTCTGGGCCGCTTCTTGCCCACCCACCACAATTTCTTCGCCGGCGCTGGGCAAGATAAGAGCAAAACCAACATAGTGTGTGCCTGCGGCCTCATCGCTATTGGCCGCCACGACGGCTGCGGCATTGGCCGCGCATAAAAAGGGCAAGGCTTTTTGCAGTTCGTTTAAGCCCTTGGCCGCTTTTTTCGCAAACGAATCGCGCGCTTTGATCACATCGCCTGCCGCCTTCAGCAGCTTTTCTGCAAGCGGCAGCGTTGCCGGAACGCACAGCGCCGCCACCCCCAAGCCCAGCGTTGCCACCGCCGTAAGCGAAAGCGAAAGCACAACCGCATCACATACGCGCGCAATAATAAAGAATTCCGCCACAGGGTTTTCCGCCGCAAGCGCTGCGGCATCGGCGACGTTTTGGATGCCGGCCGAAGCGGATTCAATGCGCTGCACCTGCGCCGTAGTAAAAATAAGCGAAAGCGTCACCAACAAGGCCAAAACCATGCCCAGCGTGGAAAACCCCTCTTCATTATGGAAAATATCGCGCGTAGCTGCGCGTGAGCAGCCAGCAAAGCGCTCGCCAACGCGTGAGCCTTTTGCGGGCACGGTGCGATAGGCCGAAGCAGGTGTGCGTATCAGCCCCATTTTTGCACCCACGCTTGCGGATCCAAGCCAAGTGCATTGCTGGCCACCCAATCGGGTTGTGTCTGCGCACGCACAGTGACCGTTTGCTCAAAGTTTCCCGCGGCATTGGTCAGCCCCAGCAGCGTGCCCGCCACATCTAGTAAGGGCAAGGGCTTCACCTGGTTTTTGATGGTGACGCAGGTCTGCGGTGACGATTCATCGCCTTGCAGCTGAATATCCCAGGTGCAGCCACCCGCATGAACGTGGAAATTTTCCTGCTGGGGCACCGCACCCAAACGTCGTAAAACGGAAGCTTTGTAAGCGGCATCATCTGCGCCCGCCTGCCCTGTTTTCGTCGCCAGCAAACGGCACCCTTCGGCTGCAGCCCCCTGCATAACCACCTGGGTATACAGCAACATGCCCGGCTGCAGCAGCAACAGCAGCGCCAAAAAGATAACGGGAATAAGAAACGCAGCTTCAACGGTTGCCTGCCCGCGGCGCGCAAAGAGGCACAAGCGGCGCTGCCTAGTATAAAAAGACATCGGCGATCACCCCCGGAATAACGCTTTCCACATGATGAGAAGCGCATTGCAGGGCGTGCTGCACAAGAAGGCCTTCTTCAAGCGCGCGCCACAATACGCCGCACGCCAAGCACAACGCCAAAAAGGCCGCAAAGATGATGACGAATTCAACCGTCACCTGGCCGCTACAATCGCTTTGTTTTCGCCGCAGTGTTTCCATGGTTAAAGCCCGTTTATGCCTTCGGCGATGGCATCCCACAGTTCTTGGATTTTCGGGCGAAAAAGCGTGATGGCGATAATGGCGATGACCACCAAAACCCCTACTAAGATGGCATATTCTGTCGTGCCCTGCCCGCGCACTTCGGTAATTTTGGCGCGTGCCGCGCACCCCAACGAAAGCAAAGCTTTATTCAAACGATCGTATAACATAGCATTCTCCTCACTAAAAACCCTGCATCATATCAAGCAACACCGGACCGAGCACCAACAACAACATCGCGGGCAAAATGAGTGTTCCTGTAGGAATCATCATTTTGATGGGCGCCTTGGCAACCGCTTCTTCCCGGCGTGCCTTATACACCGCGCGCGCTTCAACAGACGTGACTTCCAGACTTTGCGCCAGCGACGACCCAAAACGAAGCGACCGGATAATGTTTTCGATCACGCGCGTGAAAAGGGCAGAATCGTACTGCCCCGCCAAAGCCCGCAGCGCCTCTTCACGCGTGGACAAACCCATCACCCACCTCTGCTGCGCAAGCGCGGCCGCCGCACCCAGGCCTGTTTTGAAATGCGTGTGATACAACTGAAAAGCGTTATCAAAAGAAAGCCCACTGCGCAGCCCCAGCGACACCACTTCAATCATTTCGGAAAGATGGCTTTCAAGCCCCGCCACCCTGAGCGCCCCCTCTTGCTTAAGGGCGCGCGCAGGGGCGCTAT
Source organism: Raoultibacter sp. (assembly GCA_036640375.1). Classification (GTDB taxonomy): domain Bacteria; phylum Actinomycetota; class Coriobacteriia; order Coriobacteriales; family Eggerthellaceae; genus JAVWGW01. The sequence goes on from JAVWGW010000049.1 coordinate 4,453, forward strand.
ATCCCCACACCAAACCCCCTGCCCCCAACACGCAGCCCAGTTCGTTGGAAAGGGAAAGCCCCACAATTCCACCCAGCGCCAACGCCGCCACAGCCAGTTTCTTGCGCGCTGCACGCAGGCCCGGCAAAGTCACCACATCAACCAAGCCAGCACAACGGATCATCTGCTGATTGCGCGCCGAAGACCGAGGCAAGGCGGTGTGATCGGGTGCAGAAGAAGGGTGATTCAAGGCCTGCTTTTGCGTTTCTGCCTGCATAAAATCTATAACGCGCGCCGAAAGGCCACGGGATTCAAGGCTACCCCGCTCGCGCACCTCCCAACCGCCAAGAGCAATAGTGTGCAGATGCTTGCGGCGCGTGCGCCGTGCGCTGCCTTCCTGCCAAACCCAAAAGAAGCTTGCCGCTGAAATTGCCGCGCACACACAGGCAAGCACCACAAGGGCGCTCATGCATCCCACCCCCCATGAAGCAAGCGGCGCACCGCTAAAATGCCGGCAGCTTCCATCGCTATTGCCAGCCCCAGCAGCGCCAGACCCGCAAAGCTCTGGAAAAAAGGAGCAAGAAAATCTTGCGACAGCAGGGAAAACAGGGCGACCAACACAAAGGGCATAACGCTGACCACGCGGGCGGAAAGTTTGGCCTGCGCCGTTTGCACGCGCAGGCTACGCCTCAGTTCAAGTTCACAGCTAATCGAATCGCTTGCCGCGTCGAGCACCTGCTGCAGGCTGCCTCCCGTTTTATGCTGAATATCAAGCGCCACCGCCACAAAAGCCAGTTCGTTGGTGGCAGAATTTTTTCGAAACGCCTGCAAAGCTTCGGTTGCCGTATGCCCCGTTTCAAGATCGTGAGCGGCGCGCATAAAAAGCTTCTTTAAGGGTTCATCGACCTGTGCGGCAACCTGCTGAAACGTTTGCAGCAACGAAAGCCCCGCATGAAAACACACGCTCATAGAACGCAGGGCATCAGGAATCGCTTCTTGCAAGGCGGCAAGTTGCTTTTCCTGCTCGCGGTTAACCGCCCAGAAAAACGCCGCCACCAGGCAAAATCCCAAGGTCACACCGCAGATCGGCGAAGCGCTAAGAAAGCCGGCAACGAAAGCCACCCCCAGCGCGCAGGCACACAAAACCGAGCACACATTTTGCGGCGTCGAAGGCAGGGCTTTGCCCGCACACATCGCGCAGGCGCTTTCCAACTTGCAAGAAGCGCGCCCGTTGCGCAACACAAGACGCGCAAGCGGAAAAAACACGGCAACCCCGTTGCGCAAAATCCCCGGCAAAGCACCCGGCGCCCTAACGGCACGACGCTGCACCTTTGCCCCCGCAATGTGGCGGCGCACGATGGCTATAAGCCGCGGCACAAGGATGCCGGCGGCGCAAAAAGCCGTAACGAAACTTAGGCAAGCAAGCACATTTGCTTCCATGTTGCCACCTCCCCTTCCCGCGCAATCCCCTGCACCACCAGCGCATCCAGCCAATCGGGCGCGGCCACCCAAGTGGGCTGCGTGCCCACAACCGCGCGCGCAAGCAGCGGCAGCACCGTGCACACCCGCCGGTCCTGGTCAAAACGCAAGGCAACAACTTCTTGGATAAAGCGCTGACCATCGGCGGCGCGTGCCGTTTGCACCACAACATCAAGAGCGCTTGCAATCTGCGCTTCAATCACGTCAACGGGCAATTCTGCGGCATAGCGCACCATCGTGGTCAGGCGCATGATTGCTTCCCCGGGGGAATTTGCATGAAGCGTGGTCAGCGAACCATCGTGGCCCGTGTTCATGGCCTGCAGCATATCGAGCGCTTCGGCGCCCCGGCATTCCCCCACCACAATGCGATCGGGGCGCATGCGCAAGGCGTTGATCACCAAATCACGAATGCTTACTTCCCCCAAACCTTCCGCATTTTTGGGGCGTGCTTCCAAACGCACGACATGGGGATGTTCCAAAAAACGCAGTTCCGCTGAATCCTCTATGGTGATGATGCGCTGAGTAATCGCTATTTTGCAGGAAAGAGCATTGAGCAGCGTCGTTTTGCCGCTGCCCGTGCCCCCGGTGACCGCAATGTTTTTGCGCGCAGCAACCGCCCAGGTCAAAAACGTGAGCAGCGCCTGATCCATCGATCCGGCCGCCTCCATTTCTTCCAGCGTCATCACCCGTTCACGAAATTTGCGGATGGTCAGCACCGGGCCATCAAGAGCGAGGGGCGGGAGGATGGCATGGACGCGATGGCCCTGCGCAAGCCGCGCATTAACCATAGGGGAAGATTCGTCTATGCGCCGCCCCAAAGGTCCAATGATGCGATCGATAAGCGCGCGGACCTGGTCGTCTTGAGAAAAAACAATCGACGTACGGAACAGGCGCCCCGCGCGTTCGCAATACACCGAATGCGTTCCGTTGACCATTATTTCCGTGATGCCTTCGTCTTCCAGCAAGGCTTCCAAGGGGCCTAAGCCAAACACGGTATCGATCAGTTCTTCCACTAAAGAATCCCGATCAAAATCTGCGGGCACCAACGCGCCATCTTCAGCAAAGAGCGTTCGGCAGCCACTGCGGATTTCGTTTTTTGCTTGCGAAGGATTGTCGGCCATGAGGCGCGCTATGTGATCAACAGGCAAACGCATCTGCAGGCGCGTTTTCACATCTTCCAGCAGCTGAGCGCGACTGCGTTCCTGCTTGCCCGAAACTTCGTTGCCCGCAGCCTGCACGCGCTCTAGCAAAGACATGCGACTTTCCTTTTCCACTTAGAAAGCCGACCGTGTCGTCCGTAGGGTTTTTCCCCTTCTGAAAAGCTGGCGAGCTCCAATCCTTCCCCGGCGGGCAAAATATCGGCCAAAAGGGCTTCGAGGCTGAGGCATAGGGCGTTTTGTGCCTGCACCAGCGCAAGCGGCATACCGGCGCCCAACAACTCGTCAACTTCGTGGCCACCCTCTTTCAATTCGGCCACATGGGCACCGCGCAGCCCGCACGAAACGTCGATGGAAGAAAAAAGCGCATTGCGCGCGCAACGGTTTACTGCGAATAAAAATGATTGGGTCGCAATGCCGCAGCGAGCGCACAGATCAAGTGCATGATTGCAGGCTCGCAGTGACGATGGCCGCTGATCAACCAGGAAAAGTACGCGTGTCGCCTGCTCAAGCAAAAGCGCATGTTGCTCCGTCCAAAAAGCGCCCGTGTTCACCACAACGACGTCAAAAGATTCCTTCGCAGCTTCCAGCAAGCGCGGCAACTCTTCTAAAACAGATTCCGATTGCTCCAGATGCTGGGGCGCTGCCACCAAAGCGGGTAGCCCACCTTCGGGTTTGAGGTTTTTGAAGCGCGCAGTATCGCGCAAGGCCTCATCAATGGTTAGAGGGTGTTCAATACCCAACAAAAACTGCTCATCGCCAAACTGCAAATCGGCATCGATAAGCAGCGTCTTGTGGCCACGCTTTTGTGCACAGGTAGCCGCAAGCGCCGCAACTGTTGATTTGCCCGCGCCACCACTTGCGCTTGCCACCGCCAAAACGATGGCTTGCCTGCCCGCAGCAACACGCGCGCACGAGGGAGGATTTTCCTGCGCTGTGGCGGCCTCTGTTTTGCCTTCATGCTGCGGCCCCTGTTTTGCATCGAAGCGCCCACCCGCAGGGTCGGGCGCTGCACGGGGCACAGGTTGCGGCTGGGGCGCGGGCACAGGTTCGGGCGCGGGCGCAGGTGCAGGCGAAGGCGCAAAAGCGTCCAACGCAGCCTCTGCGCTTTTCGCCGTATCGTCTGTGTGCCGCTGCCCCAAATCAAGCCCCCGCAAAAACTCAGAATCCAATCCCTTGATAGCTTGCACCTGTTCGGTCATGCTTTTCCGCCCCAGACTTTCAGGGCGATGGCTAGAAGACAGCTCTTTTACGCAGCGGATCGAGCTGGTAGGCGCAAGGGATGCCTTTTTGCGCGAACCGTAGCGTTTCGCAAACGAAGCTCGATCAAACATGCCGTCAATCCCCGCCGCATTTGCGCGGCTTTTAAGGGATCCCGACCCCTGAAACGCCAGCAGGTACACCTTGTTTTCCGTCGAATCATGCTTGAGAGCGGCGGCAAGATTAATGGGATCGACCGTATCGCTTGATGCCACCCACACTTCGTGGGGCCGGTGACTTTGCCGCAGATAGCGGCGCGCCTGGCAGGCATCGGCAAACACGCGAATCCACGGTTGCGCACACAGGTTTTCTCCCCCCAATCCTATCAAGCTCGGCTCTTTCAAAGACTCGGTATCGGCGCAAAGCACCACATCAGAAGTCATTACTTGCTCCCTTCATCGGTTGTTGCCGGCAATACGAAATACAGCTCCGCTTTTTGGGAGGCATCGATTACTTCCTGCATGCGGTCGGGCGGCAGCGCAAGCGTAATCCACGACATATCTGAAGACGCTTTTTTGCTGGACTGACCGGCACTGGTGCCTAACACCAGCGTGTCCTGAAGAATTAGATCGGTGGAAGACCCTCCCGTAACGTAAGCATTGACCTTCATTCCTGCACACAGCGACCCGCCGACACTCTGCACCGCTTTTGCGGGCACCGACACAGCGCACAAACCTGCGGGCACCTCTATTTCGGAAGCAGCTTGGTCGAAGCGTTTCAGGGAAATAACTTCCCCCGCAAGAATGGAGGAAGTAACCTGGCGCCCCACCACTTCATCGGCTTGTCGTACCGCATCGGCTGGCAGCAAATCGGCCAACCATGCTTTTGTGGCCACCGCATCAAGCACCACCGTTTCGCCCGCGACAAGATCGCGTGTGGCAACGCACACATCCGCCTGTTCCCCGCCGTAACGGGCAAGAGCTTCGACGCGCGCCGTATCGGCATCACTGCGCACGCTTTGCGTATAGGCAAACACCGCGAGCGCACAGACAAGCCCGCATACGATACCGATAAGAACACTCCGCTTCTTCACAATCTGCGCCTTTCCGTAAAAGATGATAGACACCATTGTGACGACCGGACCTTACCAAAAACCAGCAGATTCCTTACGTAGAACTTACGAAATCTAACCTACATCTGACAAAACCTTACGCAGACCTTACAGGCCTGGTCAGACGCACGACCCCACACACAAAAAAGCCCGACCCTCAAGGCCGCGCCACTGTGAAAAACTTCTTTACTTTTTAAAACCTGGGTAACACACATTGCCTGCAGGCAGGTTTTGAGCGCTACGGCAATGTGCAAGCTTGAGAATAGCCGCGTAATGAATGAACAATTACTGGCAAGCACAACGTGCTTGCCAGTAAAATGGAGAGAATTTTATGCGCAGTACCTTTTGGGGCACAAAGCCCAGCCCTAAGATTGCAATTACACCTGCTGGGTTTCGGGTATTTCGCCGAAGGGAATAACCAACGCGATTTGATGCCCAATAGAGAAGCTCCCTAAAGAATAGCTAGCCGTTTCCACAACCAGTCCTGCATCGGTTATATAGTAGCTCAGCGTCCCACTCTCAACCGTTTGCGCAATAGCCTTGTCAATATCGTCCCAATACCCTGCATTCGGGTTATTCTCTGTGTATTCCTTGAGCGCAGTAGTCGTGCGCAGCCTGAGGTCGTTTTTATCTATTTGGAAAAAATATTCCGGTGCTACCATTTTGCCTGTATCAAGATTAACTACTAAGCCCTCAACTATTGCCATCCCATGCGGTCCACCATGTGTGACATATTTCTCGGTTCTCAATGCAACAATGTTGTCGCGATGCAAACTGACCGCTATATCACATCTTACGTACTGACCCTCATCTATCATTTCGTATTCTTTACCACGGCGAGCATATCCTTCGGACACTTTCCGCTTGAGCTGCTCATTTACTTCCTCAACGAACTGACTTTGCTCCGACGAAGAAAAAACAGGATATGAAAACGATAGATAGGGTTCTTCTGCTGCAGTTGCATTCTCAATTTTTGCCATTGTGTAGGTATAGGTATTTTTTTGTTCTTCGGTAACTTCGGGTGCTTCCGCAATTACCGGAGCATCCTGCCGGGG
>JAVWGW010000050.1:0-10368 GCA_036640375.1 Raoultibacter sp.
GGGGGTTTCTCTAGGCAAGGGGGCTGCGATATGGTATAAATTGAATCAAGCGTGTTTCGGCACGCACAATACTTTCGAAACTTCGAGAAAGTGGGCATGCTCCCGCTTTCTTTGTTTCTGGGATACTTTAAGGAGGAAACGTGCTCGGTAAAAAAGAACAAAGCCTGCTGGATGCGTTTTCGCCGCAAGCCCAGGCACAGGGTATTGAAATTGTAACGGTGGAGATTGTGGGCGCCAAAAAAGCGCCAACCATCAGGGTTTATATCGACACACCGCAGGGCGTCAGCTTCGATGAGCTGTCCGGTTCGCAGGTGTGGATCAACGAAACCTTGGATGCTCTTGACCCCTTCCCCGGGGCCTACACCTTGGAAGTATCATCGCCGGGCATCGACCGCCCCTTGCGCACCCCCGAACATTTCGCGCGTTATGCGGGCGAAACCGTGCTGGTGCAAACGGTGGCTCCGATTGAAGGCAGAAGTAAATGGAGTGGCATTTTAGCAGGCATTGAAGGCGACACCGTGTTGCTGGATGTTGAAGGTGTCACGCAGAAAATCGCATTGGATGAAATCAAAAAAGCCCGCATAAAGGCTTCCATTGATTTCAGCGCATAGGAAAGGATGCAGACTGTGGCAAGTTCAGAGTTGATTGAAGCCTTGCAGGCATTGGCGCACGAGCGCAAAATTGACGAGTTTTACCTGATTGAGCGCCTGGAATCTTCGCTTGCGAAGAGCTATCAGCATATTTTGGATTTGGAGTGGGATGCGCGCGTTACCATCGACCGTTCCACGGGCCACATCTATGTGTACGAATTGGTGCCGGTGGGCGAACCCGACCCCGAAACCGACGAGTACGCCGAATTTGAAGAACGCGATGTGACGCCGGAAGACGTCAGCCGCATCGCTGCGCAAAACGCCAAAAGCGTCATCGCGTCCATTGTGCGCGAAGCGGGCCGCCAAAGCATCTACGAAGAATTCGCCGGCCGTGTGGGCGATCTGGTTACGGGCACCGTGTTGCAGGGCACGCCCGATTTCACCATCATCAAAATTCGCGATGGCGTGGAAGCCGAACTGCCGCACTACGACACAAAGCGCAACCCCAGCGAACACAACGAACGCCCCGGCAACGAACACTATCGCCACAACCAGCGCCTCAAAACGCTGATTATCGAAGTGCGCGATCCTCATTCCGATGCGCCCCGCACCCGCAGCGAACAGGCGCGCCCGGCCATCGTTGTTTCGCGCACGCACCCCGATTTGATTCGCCGCCTCTTTGAAATTGAGGTGCCGGAAATTTATGACGGCATGGTGGAAATCAAGTCGATCGCCCGCGAACCGGGCGCGCGTTCCAAAATTGCTGTTTCTAGCCGCGAACCCAACCTTGATCCGGTGGGTGCCTGCGTTGGCCCTAAGGGCTCGCGCGTGCGCATGGTGGTTGAAGAATTGCGCAACGAACGCGTCGACGTGATTCAGTGGAGCGAAAACCCTGCCGCCTACGTGTCCAACGCTTTGTCGCCCGCCAAGGTAACCCGCGTGCTTATAGATGAAGAAACAAACTATGCCACCGTTATCGTGCCCGACGATCAGCTTTCGCTGGCCATTGGCAAGGAAGGCCAAAATGCGCGCCTGGCAGCCCGTTTGACCGGGTGGCACATCGACATCAAATCCGCGTCGTTTGCCGGTGAGCCCAAAGCCACCGATAACGCGCTTATGGATGAGGATCTTTTGCTGGATGATGAAGATGGCTTGTGTGCCCACGTTGGCGAAGACGGCGTTCGCTGCCGCAACCACGCGCGCCCCGGCCTGCGTTTTTGTGGCGTGCATGCCGCAAGCGAAGAAGAATAGGCGCCACAAACTATGACCGCGATTGCCCCTAACCCCACGAAAGAAAAAAGGCAGCGCCGCTGTGTGGCGTGTTCAAAAAGCGCCAGCAAAGCGTCCCTTTTTCGCATTGTGGCTAAAGATGGCGTAATCGCGTTTGATGCTACAGGCAAAACCGCTGGTAGGGGGGCGTATGTATGTTCGCTGCCTTGCTTTGAGGCAGCGCGCAAAACGCGGCGCTTGGATAAAGCGCTCAAAACGCCGCTGGCAAGTAACGACTATGAACGTATCGCAGAGGGTTTGCATGTTGCGATACGCCAGATGCAAGGATAGATGAGGAGAGTATATGGCCAGCATGCGAGTACATGAGTTGGCGAAGGAATTCGGGATAAGCAGCAAGGATTTGCTTGACCGCTTGTTGGAGATGAAAATCCCCGCAAAAAGTCACGCGAGCGTTCTTGCCGACCCGTATGTGGAAAAAATCCGCAAGAATCTTGCGCCCGAAATCAAGCAGCGTGCCGGCCAACTCGAAGATGAGGAAGCAGCCAAGCTTGCTGAAGAACAAAAGGCTGCCGCCGAGCAAAAGGCCGCCGAAGAAGCCGAACGTCGTGCTGCGATGGAAAAGGAACGCGCTTTGCGTGAAGCGCAGCGTGCTTCGCGCAGCGAAGGCGAAGAAGTGTTCGCGGGCGTTTCCCACGATGGTGAACAGGGCGAACAAGCTGCTGGTGCAAAAGTTGCCCCGGCGCACAAGCCAAAGCATTCACCCTTCAAAGATTTGGAGAGTCAGATAGAAAGCGAAAAAGAACGCGTTGTGCGCGAAGCTGCCGAAGCTAAGGCACGCGCTCGCGCCGCTATTGTGGCCAAAGAAGTGGCCAAAAAGCAGGCGGTAGAAGAACGTCTGGCCGCATCACGCGGTGCGAAAAAATCGTCGAAACCTGCCGCTGAGCAGCCGGTTAAAAAAGCCCCCGTTGCGGCGCCGGGTAAAAAATCGGCTTCCGCCTTTGGGTCGCTGTTATCGCAGATTGAAAGCGAAAAAGAGCGCATAAAAACCGAGAAATCACAGGTTGTTGCCAAGGCGAAAAAGGTGGCTGGTCCCAAGCCGGGCAAAAAACCTGCCGCCCCCGAAAAGGGTCACAACTTCGAGCCCGATGTGCCCGAATTAAACGCTAACGCCTCAAGCGAAGATCGCTATGCGCAAATGGCGGTGCAGGCCGAAAAGCTGCAGCGCGATAAAGTATTGGCCGAAGCGCGCGCTGCTGTGGAAGCTGCCACGCACGAAGGTGAAGGCCGTCGCAAGAAGCGCAAGGAAAAGCGCGTGGCCGAAGCGCGCGAAAAGGCCGAATTGGATGCCATCGATAAAGGCCTTGACCCCGATTTGGTGCTGGATGAATCCACCATCGAAATTCCGCAGGGCACGACGGTTGCCAAGTTTGCCGAACTGTTGGCCGTGGCCCCCAACGATGTTATCAAGCGCCTGTTTTTGCTGGGTCAGGTTTTAACCCTTACCCAATCTATGCCCGATGACCTGGTGGAACTTATTGCCGACGACATGGGTCGCACCGTGCGCGTCGTTTCGCCCGAAGAAGAATTTGTGGTGGTTTACAACGACCGCGAAGAAGATTTGAAGCCGCGCCCGCCTGTGGTAACTGTCATGGGCCACGTTGACCACGGCAAAACATCGCTGCTTGACGCCATCCGTTCCACCGGTGTGGCCGAAAGCGAAGCCGGCGGCATCACCCAGCACATCGGCGCATCCGTCGTGGATTTGGACGGCCGCCAGGTGACGTTTATCGATACCCCCGGCCATGAAGCCTTTACCGCCATGCGTGCGCGCGGCGCAAAAGTGACCGACGTTGTGGTGTTGGTTGTGGCGGCAGACGACGGCGTTATGCCGCAAACCATTGAAGCTATCAACCACGCCAAGGCCGCCGAAGTGCCTATCGTGGTGGCCGTTAACAAGGTGGACAAGCCGGGCGCTAACCCCGACCGCGTGCGCCAGGAACTGACGGAATACGGCATCATCCCTGAAGCATGGGGCGGTACCAACATGTTTGTGGATGTTTCGGCCAAAAAGCGCCTGCACATCGACGATTTGCTGGAAAGCATTTTGCTGCAGGCCGACGTGTTGGAACTGCGCGCCAATTCCGATGCCCCCGCATCGGGCTTTGTTATCGAAGCAAACTTGGACAAGGGTCGCGGCCCCATTGCCACCATGCTGGTGCATCGCGGCACGCTGCATGCGGGCGATGTTGTGGTTGCGGGCACGTCGTATGGTCGTGTGCGCGCCTTGATCGACCCGCGCGGCAAGCACATCCAAGAGGCTTTCCCCGCCGATCCGGTTGAAATTTTGGGGCTGAGTGCCGTGCCGATGGCCGGCGACGAATTCCGCGTATATGAAGATGAACGCGATGCCCGCAAGCTGGCCGAAGAACGTGCGCTGCGCCAGCGTTTGGCCGAACAGGAAGCCAAATCGCACATCAGCTTGGACGATTTGTTCGCGCGCATCAAGGAAGGTCACGCCACCGATTTGAACCTGGTGGTCAAGGCCGACGTGGGCGGTTCCATCGAAGCTTTGCGCGATGCCTTTGAAAAGATGGATCAATCCGAAGTGCACATCAACATCATCCATTCGGCCGTGGGTGGCATCACCGAAACCGACGTGGCCCTAGCCGCTGCCAGCGATGCTATCATCATCGGCTTCAACGTGCGCCCCACGGGCAAAACGCGTGTGGCCGCCGAAAAGGAAAAGGTGGATATTCGCCTGTATCGCGTTATCTATCAGGCCATCGAGGAAATCAATGCCGCGCGTGTTGGCCTGCTTTCCCCCGATATTGTGGAAAAAGATACCGGCATCGCCGAAGTGCGTGAAACCTTTAAGGTTCCCAAGATTGGCACCATCGCCGGTTGCTACATCACCGAAGGCGAAATTACCCGCGATGACCAGGTGCGCATTGTGCGCGACGGCACCGTGGTGTTTGAAGGCACCATCAACAGCCTGCGCCGCTTCAAAGAAGACGTGAAAATGGTCAAGAGTGGCTATGAATGCGGCATCGGCATCAACGGTTACCAAGATATCAAGCTGGGCGACACCATTGAAGGCTTCCGTGTCGTCGAGGTTGAGAGAACGGAATAAGGTATGAAGCAGAGTTCTTCCAGCAGAAAAGTGAACGAGCAGGCGCGCGAGATTATCGCGAGCATCCTGCTGTTTGAAATTTCGGATCCGCGCTTGGAAATGTTGAGCATCACCGGTTGCGAAGTCAGCTATGACCGCAGCGTGTGCAACGTGTTTTACACCACGGAACCCGAGCGCTACGAGGGTGCCCAGCAGGCGTTTTTAACGGCTGCCGGGCGCATTCGCACGCTGATGGCCAAGCAGCTTTCGTGGCGCATTGCCCCCCAGCTGCGCTTCATGTTGGATACCAGCGTCGATGAAGCAGAGCGTATCACCACCGCTTTAGCGCGCGATGCGGTAAGGAACACCCATGATAACGCCGCAGACTAACACCACGCTAGAACAGGTGGCCACCGCGCTTAAAGCTGCGCAAAGCGTCGTGCTGTGTGGCCACGTAAGCCCTGATGGGGATTGCTTGGGCTCGCAGCTAACGCTGGCCTGGGCGCTGCGTGCGCTGGGCAAAACCGTCACCTGCGTGCTGGCCAAAGATGAACCTGTTGAAGGGGTACTGCGCTTTTTGCCCGGTGTGGAAGCCTGTGTGCCGGCAAGCGATTTTGAGGGTGCGGCCGATGTGTTTGTAGCCTGCGATGTGCCCAGCACCAAACGCCTGGGTTTGGGTGCCGAAGTGCAGGCGCGCTGTGCGCTTACCATCACGATTGATCACCATGCGCGCGATGATTCTATGGCGCAGCTTAACTACGTTGACCCCGATGCGCCTTCCACCACGATGATTATGTGGGAACTGCTAAAGCACTTGGGGGTTGGGGTTTCTGCGGATATGGCCACCTGCGCCTATACGGGCCTTGTTACCGATACGGGGCGCTTTCAGTTTCAAAACACCACCCAAGAAGCCTTTGTTGCCGCCGCCGAAATGGTGGCAGCGGGCGCTCAGCCTTCCGATGTTTCGCGAGAAGTGTTTCAAAATCGCAGCCTTGCATCGCTTCTGCTGTTTCAGCGCGCTATAAATCATCTTAACTTTGACCGGGAAACCGGCTTTGCGTTTTCCTACCTTACCCTGGAAGATTTTGAGCAGTGCGAAGCGGTCAAATCCGATGCCGAGCCGCTTATTGATGAACTGCGTTCGCTGGAAGGTGTGCGCGTCGCTTTGATGCTGCGTGAACAGGCCACCGAAGTGCGGGGGAGCCTGCGTTCAAAAGATGCCACCGATGTTGCCGCCATTGCGGCGCGCTTCGGGGGAGGCGGACACAAGGCCGCGGCTGGGTTTAGCTTTAAGGGCAACCTTGACCAGGCGATTGTTGCCCTGCGCGAAGCGGTGACCGAAGTTGTGGGCACCTGTGCCCAGCGGGGCTAAGCTGTGGCTGCGCCGCGGGGGACATCGGGGTTAAGCCTGATTGTGGGCGTGAACAAGCCGGCGGGGATGTCTTCTCACGATGTGGTAAACCGTGTGCGGCGCATATTCGGCGAACGCCGCGTGGGCCACACCGGCACGCTTGACCCTTTGGCCACGGGCGCCTTGGCGGTGTGCATAGGGCCGGCCACACGGCTTGACCATTACCTGACCGGGCACGATAAGGTGTATCGCGTGCACATAGTGTTTGGGGCACAAACGGAAACCGACGATGCCGCAGGCGAAATTTTAGAAACAGCGCCCGTGCCCGATGAAGTGTTTGACCCCTTCTTCGCCCAAAATTTCGTGCAATCTTTGGTGGGCAGCCACAAGCAGCTGCCGCCGGTGTATTCGGCCATAAAGGTTGACGGCAAGCGTTCGTATAAGGCGGCGCGCGCGGGCAAAATTATTGATTTAGCGCCGCGTGCCATAGAAATTTACGCAGCTCACCTTGTGGGTATTGAAGAAGCCGACGCCACCGGCGCCCCCGCGTGGGATGTGGATGTGCACGTGTCGAAGGGCACCTATATTCGTTCGCTGGCCCGAGACATGGGGGTGGCGCTGGGCACGCGCGCCTATGTGGGTGGCTTGCAGCGTACGCGGGCGGGCGATCTTGCGCTGGAAGATTGCGTTGACTTGGATGTGCTAGAAACGCTGGGCACGCGCGCCGCACTTGATCCGGTGAAACTTTTGGGCTTGCGCGTCTTGTTTGCCGATGCGCAACAGACCGAAGCCATCGGTTTTGGCAAAGCGCTGCGTGCCCAAGAATGCCGCCTGTATGCCGTAGCGCGTTTTGCCGATGCCGATTTTGAACTGTGTGCGTGCAGCGCTGGCATGCGGCTGACAAGCGAGCCTTTGGCCGACGGCGAAATTGTGTGCGTTGTGGCACAAAACGCTTTGGCGGCACTATATGTATACGATAAGCAGGCGGCCGTTTTGCGTCCGCGCTGCATTTTTGCTGTGGGGGTGTGCCGTGGTGCCGGTATATAGAACGGATGCTGCCGATTTTGATTATCGGATATTTCAAGGGGCATCCTGCGCGTTTGGCGTGTTTGACGGCGTGCATCGTGGCCATCGCTTTTTGTTGGGATGCGCCCAGCAAACGGCAGCGGATGCGCCGGAGGCGGGCCGCTCAATCGCCCTTACCTTTGATAGCGACCCCGACGAAGCCTTTCACCCCGACCGCCTAAAAAAGCTGCTCACCAATGCCGATCGCTTGGAAATGCTTGCCACTACGGGGGTTGATGCGGTGGTGGTGTTGCCCTTTACGCGGGATTTTGCGGCGCTTTCGCCGATGGAATTTTTGCAGAAAACATTTGGCGGCCATGCGCCAGCCTATTTGCATGTTGGTTTTGATTTTCATTTCGGGGCGAAGGCTGCCGGCACGGTGGCCGAACTCAAGGCCTGGGCACAGCCCTTTGGCACGCAGATTTGCGCCCACGATCTTAAAAGCGACGATGGCGCACCCATTACGGCCACGCGCATTCGCCTGCTGCTTGATGCGGGCGATATACAAGAAGCCAACAAGCTTTTGGGTCGCCCCTATTACCTGCGGGGAGTGGTAGAAGCAGGGCGTGGCCAAGGCCGCGACATGGGCTTTCACACCGCTAACCTCTCACCCGCCTTTGCGTTTCGCGTGTTGGGCGAAGGGGTGTATGCCGGCTTTGCTACGGTGGCGGGCGCGCGCTATAAGGCAGCGGTTTCGGTGGGGGTTTCGCCTGTTTTTGCAGGCCAGGCCACCGCAAGCTGCGAAGTGCACATTCTCGATTTTTCTGGCGACCTGTATGGCCAGGAAATAAAGGTGGAATTCGTCGAGTTTTTGCGCCCCATGATCAAGTTTGAAACCACGGAGGCACTTGTTGCCACCGTTATGTCCAACATTGCCTACGTCCGCGAAAACCTGACGTTGTAAAAAGCGCGCAGGTTTGGCCTCGCCCTTGCCCCGCCTTGGTGCTTATCACCTGCGCTTATTGGGCCGAAGAAATATGTTGGCAGTTGTCGCCGTAAAGGCTGAAGCGGTCGCTGGCGGTGATGCGCGCGCCATCCCAGGGGTCAAGCGCTATGAAGTTGGCAAGCGTTAAGGCATCGGGATCGGTGGCCGCCTGATAGCCAATCAGGGTAATCCAGTGTTCGCCATAGCTGGCACTTACGTGCACAACCGTAGGTTTACCTGCGGCAATCTGGTCGTAGGCTTCGCGCAGCAGCGCCGAAGAGGACCCCACATCACGAAACGAAGAATTGCCGCCACCCCAACCGGGCCAGGTGCACAGGGTGCACCCATAGGCGGCGTGGTTGTTGGCCGTACCCTTTACAAAAGCATCGCCGTAGGCGCACGCGAAGGCCGAACAGCAAATGCTGTGTCCGCTTGTTTCTTGTGTGCCGATGGCAGCAAGCAGTGCCGGATCACAGGTGAGTTCTTTGTTGGTGGCGGACAAACGGCTGCGCTCGGCCTGTTTTTCGGCGGCCAGCGCGCGCGTTGTTTCCAAAGATTTCTGCACTTTTTCTGCAGCGCTTTCACTTGTGGCTAAGGGGATGGGCGCTGCAATGGCCGAAGGTGTGGGTGGTGTGGTTGGCGCGGCAACAACAAGGGAGGGTTTTTCTGGTGGGGTGGGGGAAGTTTGTGTAGCGGGCGCTTCGTTGGCAAAAGCAAGGGGTGCAAGCACGCAGGCGGCAAGCGCCACGCACAAGGCGAGGGAGGCTCCCAGGGGGCGTCTATTCAAAACAAAATCCTTTCGTGTGGCCGGGTAGTGTAGGAAAAAGAGGATTCCGGTCAAACTCGAAAATATAGGTTAACAAAGCCCGCCTTGGGTGCCAGCTTTTCGCGCCAAAGCCCTAAAGCCCACCACACAGGATGCAGGCAATGGGCACACTTTGTGCACAGGCTCAGCCAATTTGCTGCAGGAAATATTCACACTTTTTGCAAAGTGCCTGGTGAAGGGCTTGGGCTTGAGCCAGCAGCAGCCAGATTACAGATCGGCGCAATAGCCTGCCGCGATAATGTGCTTTTCACTTTCAGGGAACAGCGTGGCGTATAAGGCCATAAAGTAGCTGTCGGTCATGGATGCCATGTAATCGACCACAATCTGGTTGGGTTCTTCTTCTAAGTAGCTTTGCGCGCTAATGGTGAAGGATTTTTCCACAAGGTTGCGCACGTGATGCTTGAACAGGGGGGATGCTTCATCGCGGGCCAGGCAATCGGCTAGCAGACGTTCGTAGATTTCGCCAAACATTTCTTCGACGATGTTGCCCGCCCCCGTTATTACGCCTTCATCGTGATAAATGATTTCGTAATTTTGGCGCTTTGCCAGCTTTATGTCGTTGAACACAGCTTCGCTAAGCGCTATGTGGTCGCGCCCGTAGCTGTTGTTGATGATGTCAACGGTAAGGTTGTTGATAATCTGGGCGTTCGTGCGCCCGATAACGGTGGTGTCAAAGCCGCTAAGCGAAGAGATGATGCCCATATCCAGCGCATCTTGACGGTCTTTTCCCAGGTAGGCAATCATATCGCTTATGCGCACAACGCAGGCTTCAAGCGTTGATGGGCACAGCGTTTTAATGCTGGATTGCTGGGTGTAGCAGCGCTGAACCTTCGCGTCGAAATCTTCAAAGCAGTCAAGGTCGCTCATGCGCAGCACCTGTTGGGCAAATTCGCCGTTATGGCACAGCACCCCATCAAGGGTTTGCAGGCTGATATTGCGCCTAAAAAGGCGATCGAGCACGCGTACCGAATGCACGTTGTGGTTGAAGAAGCGCCCGGTGTGATCGTGGTAAAGCTGGCTTAAAAAGCGCTCGCCCGCATGGCCAAAGGGGGTGTGGCCCACATCGTGGCCCAGCGCGATAGCCTCAATCAAATCGCCGTTGAGCCCCAAGATGCCCCCGATGTTGCGTGCGATGCGCGATACCAGCTGCACATGCAGGCCGCGGCGCGAAATGTCGTCGTTTTCCACAAAGGAAAACACCTGGGTTTTGCCCGCATAGCGGTTGTAGGCGGGCACGTTGATAATCTTTTCGATGTCGCGCCCAAAGGCGGG
>JAVWGW010000051.1:0-10268 GCA_036640375.1 Raoultibacter sp.
AAAACACGGGAAATAGTTTTTGACGGCGTGAACATTACCCCACAAAAAGTGAGCAAGGGCGTGCGTTATCTCAACAATCTTCCCGGGGAAAGAGATAACGCAGTAGCGCACGTTCGGCCCCACGCAAGCAAGAGAGCTTATCGCTTCGAGGATGGCTCCATTGTTGGCAATATTGAAAACGATGCATCGGAGCTGCCAGATGGGCGGATGATGACCAAGCAGTGTTTTTGGCTGAATAGCAATTACGTTTACGAATCTATCGCATTTCCTTTTTTGGATAAAAAAGAATAGTGTAAAGCTCTTCGGCCCGCGGAGGCCTCCCTCTCCACGCTCTGCTCACATAAATTTCCACTTACCGAAGCGGCGCGCCCTCGAAAGCGTGACGGCGCATTTTCCACTTCAGTGTGCGAAAGCGCTGGTATTATTGGTAACGTTATGTCTAATATGCGTAGCACCACAAACCCAAGCGAGAGGAGAGGTATGTCTCAGCTGACCGAAATTCGTTGGCATGCACGTGCTGGTCAGGGTGCAGTTACTGCGGCCAAGCTGGTTGCGGACACGGCACTTTTAGCGGGTTCTTACATTCAGGCGATGCCCGAATACGGCCCGGAACGCACGGGTGCGCCCTTGAAGGCCTACACGCGCGTATCCAGCGACCCCATTGAAGTGCACAACAATATTACCAACCCGGATATCGTCATCGTGTTGGATGACACGCTGCTCGATGCCATCGACGTGACGGAAGGCCTGCCCGACAACGGCACGGTGCTTCTGAATACACAGATGGATGTTGCCGCAGCGCGCAAAAAGCTCGGTGTTGCAGATTCCGTGAAGGTTGCGGTGGTCGATGCTACCGGTATTGCCATGGATACCATCAAAAAGGATATGCCCAACACTCCGCTCGTC
The DNA here is from genome assembly GCA_036640375.1 of Raoultibacter sp. GTDB lineage: Bacteria > Actinomycetota > Coriobacteriia > Coriobacteriales > Eggerthellaceae > JAVWGW01. Next base: position 907 of record JAVWGW010000051.1, read on the forward strand.
GGTGCCCTTTCCAAGATTACGGGAATGTTTCCCAAGGAAAAGGTTGAGGAGCGCTTGATCATCACCTTCGGCAAGAAATTCGCCAAGGAAATGGTCGATGCGAATATTGCCAGCGTTGATCGCGCGTATGAGGAGGTTTCGCTATGAGCACCTATGATGTGACCACGTTCGATCAGTGGAAGCCCAGCGATTTCCCTATCGGCGTCGCGTGCCCCGATGCGGGCAATTCCAAACTCTACATCACCGGCGGTTGGCGCAGCGAACGGCCCATCTGGTCGCAGGACGCGTGCAAAAATTGCATGTTGTGCTGGGCTTATTGCCCCGATTCTTCCATCGAAGTTGCCGATGGCGCAATGACCGGTATCGACTACGACCACTGCAAGGGTTGCGGTGTCTGTGTTGCTGAATGTAAATTCGGAGCTCTGGAAATGATCTCCGAGAGCGAAGCGAGGGAGGCATAATATGAGCGAGAATAAGGCCTTTTCCGCTACGGGCAATCAGATGGTCGCTGACGCGATGCGCCAGGTTGACCCCGATGTTATGGCGGCGTACCCCATCACACCGCAAACCACAATCGTGGAAAACTATGCGAAGTTTGTGGCCGATGGCAGGGTGCATACCGAATATGTAACTGTTGAATCCGAACACTCCGCGCTTTCAGCTTGTATCGGCGCTTCTGCGGCGGGTGCGCGCGTGGCAACGGCTACCAGTTCGCAAGGTTTGGCGCTGATGTGGGAAGAATTGCACATCGCTTCGGGCATGCGTTGTCCGATCGTCATGGCCAACGCCAACCGTGCGCTTTCGGCGCCCATCAACATTCATGGCGATCATTCCGACATCATGGGCGCGCGCGATACCGGCTGGATTATTATGTTTGCCGAAACGGCGCAGGAAGCTTACGACAATACGGTCATCTCGTTTAAGGTTGCTGAAGATGATCGCGTGCTGCTGCCGGTTATGACCACGCTCGATGGCTTTGTCACCACGCACGCAATGGAGCGCTGCGAAATGGAAGACGACGCAACCGTGCAGAAGTTTGTGGGCACCTACACCCCCACGATGCCGTTGCTTGATACGGATAATCCGGTGGGCAAGGGCATGTTTGCCAACTTGGGCGACACCTACATGAAGGTCAAAAAAGTTGAGCGCAACGCCATGGAAGCTTCCGCCGCCGTTATTGAAGAACACGGCAAGGCCTGGGCTGAAATCTGCGGTCGCCCCTTTGACATGGTTGACTGCTGGGGCACCGAAGATGCCGATTTCATCGTGGTCGTGCTGGGTTCGCTGGCGGGCAATGCGCGTTTTGCTGCACGTCAAATGCGCGCCGAAGGCAAGAAGGTCGGCGTGGTTCGTCCGCGCATCTTCCGTCCCTTCCCCGGCGCTCAAATCGCTGAAGCCTGCAAGGGCGCCAAGGCTGTTGCGGTGTTTGATCGCAGCGATTCTTTTGGCGCCGATTACGCCCCGCTTGGTGGCGAAGTTGTCGGCGCGTTTTACAAGGCTGGCATGAACATGCCGGTCAGCAATTATGTGACGGGTCTGGGCGGCGCCGATGTGACGCTTGACCAGATGAAGCAAGTATTCGGTGAGCTCGAAGAATGCGCGGCAGGTACGCGCAAGAGCGAACTGACCTATCTCGGTATCCAAGGTTAGGGGGCAGCAGATGGCAAACATTAAAGAATTATCCAATCGCCCCGAATCTTTGGCTCCGGGTCATCGTCTGTGCGGTGGCTGCGGCGCTTCGATCGCGGTGCGTCAAGTGCTTATGGGTGCAGGCGAAAATGCTCAGGTTGTCGCCGGGTGCGCAACGGGTTGTCTGGAAGTTTCGACGACCATTTACCCCTACGATTCCTGGAACATCCCCTTTATTCACAACGCTTTTGAAAACAGTGCCGCCACCATGTCCGGTGTTGAAGCTGCTTTCAAGGGCATGAAGGCGGGGGGCAAAATTCCCGCCGACAAAGAAATAAAATTTGTTGCGTTCGGCGGCGACGGCGGCACCTACGACATCGGCCTCCAGTCGCTTTCTGGCGCCATGGAACGTGGCCACGATATGGTCTATGTGTGCTACGACAACGGCGCCTACATGAACACGGGCATCCAGCGATCGGGTGCTACGCCGAAGGGCGCTTGGGCCACCACCGCTGAAGTGGGCGTGGCTCAGCAGGGCAAGCCGCAGGTGCGCAAGGATCTTACTTCCATCATGGCTGCTCACGGCATCCCCTATGTTGCGCAGGCGACGGTGGGCAACTGGCGCGATTTGGTGAACAAGGCCGAAAAAGCCTTCGCAGTCAAAGGCCCCGCCTTCATCAACGTGCTGGCTCCGTGCCCGCGCGGCTGGCGTATGGCTTCTGATATGACGACGGAAATTTCCCGCCTGGCTGTTCAGACAAAATTCTGGCCCATCTTTGAAATCGAAAATGGCGTGTGGAAGCTGAGCCCCGTGCGCGAAAAAGACGAGCGTCCGCTGGAAGATTTCTTGAAGCCCCAGGGTCGTTTCAAGCACCTGTTCAAGCCGGGCAACGAAGCCTTGCTGCAAGAAATGAAAGACGACGTTGCTGCTAACTGGGCATATCTGGAAGGCCGCGTCGAAGGCTCGAAGAACCTCTAAGCACGCAGCACTTCACCTGTGCGCGAAATAAAAAAGACCCGGTGTAAAACGCTGGGTCTTTTTGCAAGGTGGCCTATCCTTGCGCACTATGTAGTATGATTTCATCATGACTTTACGCCTTATTACAACAACAAACTCCCTGGCAACAAGCGAGCGCATTGCCCAGGCGGCGGCCGATGGGTCGGCCAAAAACGCCGTCGTTTGGCTGCTGCCCACCTATGCTGCGGTGCTGGCACGGCGCAAAGCCTTGGCCGCTGCAACGTCTTGTGCGCGCTTTGGCGTGACGCTTACCACGCTGAGCGCTTGGGTGGCCGATACCTGGGAACTCTACGGCAACGGCTGCACGCTCGTTTCGCCGGTGCAGCGCGATTTGCTGGTGCAGCGCCTGCTTGAAGAGGCCCATGCCGCAGGCGAAGTGCAGCATATCGCTTCCACGGCAGGCATGGTCGAGCTGATTGCTAGCGCGGTGGCCGAAGGCGCGGGGTTAGCCGCCTTTAGCGCAGCGTGTGCGGGGGTGTATCCCGACGGCTTTGCGCCCACCACTGCCGAAGCTGAATTGTTGTTAGTTGCCCGCCGTTATTTTGAAGCGCTTGAGCGGCGCGCTTTGTGCGAAACGGGGCAGGCGCTTGTGGTTTTGTCTGAAACAAACAGGCAGGCCCCCTCTTTTATATGCGAGGGGTTTTCTGCCCTGGATGCAGCTTCTGCCTGCGCCTTTGCCCGCTTTGCTGCACGCGAAGAGGTGGCGTTTGTTGTGCAAACTGCGCCGGATTCCTCCTTCGATGCGGCGGCCGAACTTGCTGCGGTTTTTGCAGCACAGGGTGCGGCCACGCTGCGCGAACACGACGCTGCACACCCCCCGGCGCCGCGTGCGCCCGAGCTGCAGGCTTTCTGTGCGGCGCTTTTTCACCCCGATGCCGCACACCCCGTGCGCGCCACGGGTGCAGTGCGTTTTTTGCTGCCTGCGGGGCGCTATGCGGCACCTTCCCTGCTTGCCGACACCCTGATTGAACTGGCACCCAACCCCGATAAACCCCTTGTTGTTGCCTGCAGCGATCCGGCGGCGCTTTTCTACACCATTGCCCCCTGGCTTGAAACGGCGGGCATTGCTTCGGCCGCATCGTATAATCGCCGCTTCGGCGAAGTGGCCATCGGCCGTGCCCTTGTTTCCCTGATGGCGCTTGGGGATGATGCTTCGCACCCCGACACCTTTGCCGCAAGCGATTACGCTTTAAGCCCGCTTTCGGATATGAGCGTGCGCATGGCCTATGCCCTCGATGCGAAGTGGCGCGGTCATCGCGGCATTGATCGGGAAGGCATTCTCGATGATCTGTGCGATTATGCGCCGGAACTTGCCGCACCGCTTATCGGATCGTTTGAGGCGGGGCGCCCCGATGAAGCCTTTGCCCTTGCCACGCAATTCTTTCTGTCCCATTTTGTGGGGTCGGAAACGTTTCGCGCCGAACAGCTTTCCGCTCTTGCCACAGCCCAGCAGGTGTGCGCTCAGGCGCGCGCGCTTGGTTTTGATTTTGCTGCGGCCGCAGGCGTGCTGCAAGCGCAATCCATCAGCGTTCATACGGCGCTCGGGGCGTGCCCCTGCGTGCATTTTACGACGCTTGCCCAGGCGGCTTGGGTTGCCCCGTGCACGCGCGGCTCTCTTGCCACACTTGTTGTGGCCGATTTGAATGCGACTGATTATGGCGTTGGTGTGGCGCGCAGCTCTAAAGATCTGCTGTTTGAAAAGTTGGGGTACACCCACACTCCCGATCCGCTGCAGCGCGTGCGAGCTCACTTTTTTGCCACCTGTGCGCTTGCGCAAGATACGCTTATTTTTCAGCGCGCGCTCAACAATGAACAGGCCGAACCCGCCTATCCGGCCGTCGTTTTTGAAGATGCAATCGATTGCTATCGCGTAAATCCCACCGACGCTTCCGAACTCGATCGCGTGACGGGCTTGCCTGCGGGTTTGCTGCCATTTGCTGTGCAGGCGGGAGAAGAACACTTTTCAAAAAACCTCTGCGGTGCCAAGGCTGCCGATGCGGCCACACAGCGTGTGCCCCTGCCTTTAACGGGGCAGCTTTCCCCGCGCAACAAAGATCGTATTGTTTTGCCGCGCCTCTATGCGCAAGGTGCCAGCTATGCCGGGATGGATCTTTCCCCTTCGGCCATCGAAAGCTATTTGGAATGCCCCTACAAGTGGTTTTCGCTGCGGCGCCTTGGCTTGGCTGTGCCTGATGCAGGTTTTGGGGGCATCGAAAAAGGCAACTTTGCCCATACGGTGCTGCAGCGCTTCTACCAGGAGTTTCCCGAGCGGGCGGGCGTGGCGAAACCAAGGCAGGAAAGCATGGCGGCTGCACAGGAATTTTTGGCGCAACTTTTCGATGAGGAAGCGGCGCGCCAGCCCCAGCTTGCCCCCAATCGCAATCCGCTTATCGCGCTTGGCCCCTGGGAAGTGCGGCAGCAAGAGGAATTAAAGCGCCAGTTGCAGGAATTTCTTGTGCGCGATAGCGCGCTGCTGCCCGGGTTTACGCCAAGCTATTTCGAGTGGCAGTTTGGCCATGTTGCCCCCATCAGCTACGCGGGGGCTAATCTGCTGGGGCAAATCGATCGCATCGATGTCAACGAACGCAACCAGGCGGTCGTTATCGATTACAAAAGCACGCTCAACGACGATTACCATGCCTTGCCCGCGCAGGGTGAGCAGTTTGTGCTGCCGCATAAAATTCAAACACTCATATACGCCCAGGTGGTACGCGAAGTGCTTGGGCTAGAGGTCGTGGGTGCGCTCTACGCTTGCGTGCTGAAGCCGGGGCTCTACGGTGCCTACGACGGCAGCGTTTTGGGTCCGGGCGACCTTCCCGGCATACACGAAAAACGCAACGGGTCGCACTATGCGCACCTAGCTTCCTTCCCCGATCTGCTCGATCGCACCGAAGCACTCATTGCCGAGCGCCTGGGCGTTTTGCAGGCGGGCCTTATTCAGCCCTGCCCGCACACGGAAAAAGTGTGCACCTATTGCCCGGTCACCCTGTGCGAAGCGAGGCACGCGTAATGGATATGACAAGGTTTACCGATGCGCAAAGGCAAAGCGTCGAACACCTAGAAGGTCCGCTTTTTATTTCTGCGGGCGCGGGGTCGGGCAAAACATTTACGCTGCAACAACGCATTGCCTATGCGCTTTCGCCCCAAAGCGGACCTGCTCTGTCTTCGATAGATGAAGTGTTGGCCATCACCTTTATGGAAAAGGCCGCGGCTGAAATAAAGGCACGCGTGCGTTCGGCTCTGCGCGCTGAGGGCTTGTTTGAAGAAGCGCTCAAAGTGGACGGGGCCTGGATTTCAACGATTCACGGCATGTGTTCGCGCATCCTGCACGAAAACGCCCTTGAATGCGGCCTCGACCCGGCCTTCACCATAGTCCTCGATTTTGAGGCAAGCCAGCTGCGCGCCGAAGCAATCGATGAAGTGCTGCGCTGCGAAACCGAAGCTCAAAACAGTCGCTTTTCTGCGCTGTTCGCCGAATATGGCACCAACAAAAACACGGCGTATTCGGTGGCGGGATTGCTCAATACCCTGCTTAAGGAGTGCGCTTCGTTTGAGGCGGGACTTGATGCCGTCTGTTTGGGTCCGGCGCCTACAGCCCCCTCAAAGATGGCGCGTGAGCTGCTGGAGGCCTACGAATCGGTGCATCTTCTTGCCGAAGCGAAGATGAGCGCAAAAGCGGGCGTGAAGATAAGCAATGCCGCCACGTCTGCTTTGGCGGCGTGCGAAAGTCTGCAGCGCTTCTTAGAATCGGGCAGCCAAAACCTCGAAGAATTTATGGCTGTAGTGGCTGGGATTGATCGCATCGCTTTGTTTGGTGGCGAAGAAGAAAAGCAGGCGGCAACCCTCTCGCAGCAGACGCTTGATAAGGTGTATAGCAACGCAAACGCCACCTTGGGTCGCCACTATACGGAAAGCCTCATGGACCTTGCCCATGAGGTTATGTATACCTACGACCGGCTGCTTGCCGATCGCGCCGCACTCGATCAAAACGGCCTTTTGCGCACCACATTGCGCGTATTGACCGAACACCCCACCCTTGCCAATCGCTATCGCAAGCAATTTAAGCTGGTCATGGTCGATGAATTTCAGGATACCGACCAGATGCAAATAGATTTGATTACAAAACTTACCGGCATTGAACATCTGTGCACGGTGGGCGATGCACAGCAGAGCATCTATCGCTTTCGTGGGGCAGATGTCCATATCTACCAGGCACAGCGCGCACGCATGCAAGCTTTTGGCCCGCAGGCCCTTTGCCTGCAGCTTGACGACAACTTCCGCAGCCATGGTGATATTTTGGCTTTTGTGCGCCACATCTGCGCGCAGGAAAGCGTGTTCGGCAGCGATTTTCTCGATCTGCAGCCGGCACGCGCCGAACGCGGTGTGTATAAAGGCAGCACCCCGCGCATCGACCTCCAATTAACCACCTATACGGGGAAAAAACTCGCGGCCGTGGAGGCCGAAGCACGGGGCATCGCCGAGCGTTTTGCGGCGCTGCGCGCTGCGGGCCATGCGGCAAACGAAATGGTGGTATTGCTGGGAGCCATGTCAAACGCTGCGGTGTATGCGGAAGCTTTGCGCGCTGAAGGCTTCGAGTGCATCATGGTGGGCGGTTCGACGTTTTACCAGGCGCAAGAGGTCAAGGTCATCGGCAATCTTGTGCAAGCGCTGGCCAACCCCGCCCATACCGAAGCCCTTTTTTCGGTGCTCAGCAGCCCGCTGCTGCAGCTTTCGGCCGACGATTTTATACAGCTTGCCACCGGCGCGGATGAGCAGGGAAACGTGAAGCGGCGCTCGATTGACCGGGGCCTTTACCAGGTGGAAGCCGGCGATTCTGCCTTGCTGCAGCAGGCAGCCGAACTGTTTGCGCGCGCACGCCACGCGCTTGTTACCCAGCGTCCCTCGCAGATTATCTTGCAGTTTGTTATTGACGCGGGATGGTTTGCGCGCCTGGAAGCCCAGGGTGTGCAGGGGAGTGCGGTGGCTTCCAATATTCTTAAAGCGCTGCGCCAGATTGAGGATTTGGAACAAAAGCCCGGTTACGGCATGGCGCAGGTGGCGCGCGATTTTGGCGCGATGATGGCAGCTGGTGTGAAAGACGGGCAAGGCTCTCTTGCGGTTGAAAACCAGAATGCCGTGCGCATCATGACCATCCATAAATCGAAGGGTTTAGAGTTTCCTCTTGTTGCGGTTGCCGCCTACGACTCGCTTACGCCGCCGGCAGGCGCTTTGCGTACCCTTGCGTTTCAAGGCGCGCTCTATCTGCAACTTTTGGCGCACAGCAGCGCTTTTGAGTCGCCCGTGAAAGGCGATTACGCCTATGTTGTACCCGACCTTTTGCCCGACCTTCTTGCCGATCCGGCTGCGGCAGGCGACCCCGCAAGTTTCGGCTGCGTTCTGCGCGCACTTGAGGCCAAAGAAGAGGCCGCCGAAGGCAAGCGGCGCCTTTATGTCGCGCTCACGCGTGCGAGCGAATGCCTGATAGTGGGCGGTATTGTAAAGCCGACGAAGGATATTTTTGCCACCTACGCCAAACGCAATCCGCTCCTTAACGCCCTGCGCAGCGCCCTGTGCGGCGACGCCGATTTCCCCGAAGAAGAGGCGCTGCTTGCCTATGGTGGCAGCGCGCCGGCCCACTTCGCTCGCATCAGAGTGGGGGCAGACGAGGGCGCACAACAGGGTGACGGGGAAGAGGAAGGCAGTGGTGGTGCGGCCAGCGATGCGCAGCCGACCTGCGCAGATGCGCAGGAAGTGGCCACGGTGTGCATCCCTGTGCTGCCTTTGCAGAAAACTTTGGCCTACACACCTCTTAAGCTGCGCGAGGATGTGTTTTCTTATTCGGGCATTGCGCCCCACGAAAATTCCGCCGCACACAACAAGCACGACGATGGCAGCGCTGCGCCTGCGGCCCAAGCGAGCGCCTTGGCTGACCCTGTCGCCGCAACCGATTTGGGCACGGCGTTTCATCGCATCGCCCAGTATGCTGTGGTAAGTGCGCCCGAACAGGGCGGTTGCCTGGTCGCACCGAATAAGCAGCGCATTGACGCCATCGCGGGTCTTTATGGTGTTGTGGGCACGGCGCGCGCGCGTCTCGATGCCGCGCTGGCGCGTTGGTTTGCCAGCGAGCCCGCGCGCCAGGCGCAAAGCTACGCCACCATGCGCGCCGAAGTTCCCTTCTTCGTACAACTTGCCGGCAACCCCAGCCATGGCAAGGGCGGCAACAGCGCTGCCAACGAGGGCACCCCTCTTTTCATGGAGGGCGAAATCGACCTGCTGTGCAGCGATGCCGAAGCCAGGCGCGCGTTTGTTATCGATTACAAAACGGGGGGATCCCCTGAAGAATCGCCCGATCAACTACAGGAAAAGCACCTGTTGCAGGCCACCTGTTACGCCTACGCCATTCTCTCGCAAGGCTACGAAACCGCAGATTTCGCCTTTGTCCGCGTCGAACAGCAGGATTGCGCCAATTGCTCCCAGCCCCAAGTAGTAAGCTATCACTTCGAAGCCACCGGGCTGCCCGCCTTGGAACAAACCATCTGCGCCGCGCACAAAAAAGCCTCTCACACCCCCCGCACGTAAGGCAGCAGAAATAAAAAAGCTACCTTCGTCGGTAGCTTAAAAAGAAGTACAGCCCGTCGTTGAGGCGCGCAAGGCCGCGGCCTAAAAGCGCCTCAGGGTCGACAGGGCAGCTATGCCAAAAGCGCCTCAACGCTGG
>JAVWGW010000052.1:0-10185 GCA_036640375.1 Raoultibacter sp.
AGGTAGCTGCCATGCTTGGTGCATCCGAGGGGTTGCTTGCGCAGAATACGGCGGCCTACTTATCGGGCCTGGGGTTTACCGCTTTAACCAGCGCCGTTTTGCAAGTGATGCTTTCGTTTACCCGCGTTGATAACGCGCCGGTTATTGGCCTGGTATCCATTGTTGTTATGGGGGTATCTGCCGCCTGCTTTGACCTTATAGCGATTCTCGTGTTTCATGCGGGCATGTTTGGTATGGGGCTTGCAACGACCGCGGCATACGGACTTGCGTTTCTGGTGAGCACGACGCACTTTTTTAAGAAGAAAAACACGCTCAGGCTTCAAAACCCCCTCCCGCATATGCACGTGATTTTCCTGATTTTAAAAACTGGTTTGCCTGAATCGCTCACGCGTTTGACGGGGATGCTGCGCTCTTTCATTTTCAATAACTTGTTGCTCATGGTTGCCGGCAGTGCTGCGGTGGCGGCGCTTTCGATGCTCACTTCGGTAAATTCGTTTGTGTCATCGGTGTCGATTGGGGCGGGGCAGGCTTTGATGCTTTTGGTAGCCATTTATTTTGGTGAAGAAAACCTCTCGGGTATCAAGGGCACCTTCAAAGTGGCGCTTCGCTATGGCGTGGTGCTCTGCTGCATCGTCGGCGTGGCCACCTTTGTTTTTGCGGAATCGATCGTTTCGCTTTTTGGGATTACCCCCGACAACGAGGCCTTCGCCCTGGGGGTGGTTGCGGTGCGCGCGTTCAGCCTTTCTATTCCCGTCGAGTTGGTAAACTGTCTGTTTGTGGGATTTTTCCAAAGCACGGGCAATATAAAAGCAGCAAACCTGGTTACGGTGGGGCAATCCTGTGCTTTCATGATACTTTTTGCTTTGTGCACCGTGTGGTTTATCGGTCCTTTTGGGGTGTGGTATTCCTATTTATTCGGCACCTGCGCCACGCTTGCTGCCCAGGTGGTGGCTGCCTGCGTGCTCTGGCGGCGGCGCAAGGTGGTACCGGGGGGCGAAAAAGCTTCCCTCCTTGACAAGATGCTTTTGCTTCCGGCCGATTTTCGGCAGGATTGGGTGGATTCTAAGGAATTTTCCTGCGTTACGGATCGTCGTGGCGTGGTGCAGTGTTCCGAGGAAGTTGATGCGTGGTGCAAAAGCCACGATATCGATCCGCGCCGTAGGTTTCAGCTATCGCTTGCGGTCGAAGAAATGGTCGGCAACATACTTGACCACGGATTTGCCAAGGTGAAGCATCCCGCCGTCGAGGTCTTTATGGTGCTCAAGCGCGACGGATCGATGATTTTAAGGATTCGGGATAACGGCAAAGCGTTCAACCCGCTCAATTACGATATGGCGGCGAAGGATGATTTTTCCTGTTTGGGCATAAAGATGATTCGACTTAGCATCGAACACCTGGAATACCAAGGTATGGTGGGTCTTAACAATCTCAACATAGAGTTAAAGAAACCACAGGCACTTTGATTTCGGTATCAAAAAACGCGGTATAGTTAAGTGGTTCTTTATCGCCTGCGCCGCAAGGGCAAAGGTGTGAGAAAGAAACAGCGAGCGCGCATAAGTGAAGGGAAAAAAGATGAACATTGATGGAAAACTTGAAGGTGGAAAACTCGTCGTCGCTTTAGAAGGGCGCATCGACTCAAACACGGCACCTGAACTGGAGGCGTACCTAAAAGATAACATCGAGGGCACCACGAGCCTTGTTATCGATTTGGAGCAGGTCCAGTATGTTTCGAGTGCAGGGCTGCGCGTGATCCTTTTCGCTTACAAGGAAATGGGAAAAACGGAAAGCCCGTTTGTCGTGTGTCATCCCAACGACTACATCATGGAAGTTTTGGATGCAACGGGCTTCACTGATATTTTAACTATTGAGCGTTAGGGGTAGTGCTATGGTAAAAGATGCTTGCATTGACGCAAACCTCGGGTCGGCCGTCACGCATGAAGAGAGCGTTCCTTCTCAGGGGGAAAGGCCTGATTTTGCAACGATAGCGAAAATGATGCACGCCACCCAGCTTGCAGAAGGCGAAGAGGTCTACGCCCGGTTAAACGAAGACATCCAGCATGCGCGCGAGGTTCAGGAAGCGCTGTTGTTCGATCTTCTCGAACAGAACAAGGATACCCCCTTTGGCCGCAAATACGGATTTGCGGACATACATACGGCGGAGGAATTCAAGCGCCAAGTTCCTCCCACTACCTACGACGATTACGCCGAATGGATATACGAGGTGATGGAACACGGTGCACAGGGTGCGATAACGGCTGATCCTACCGTACATTTCTCGGAAACTTCGGGCACGATGGGCAACCCTAAGGGGATTCCGAACACGGAAGCTGCCATAAAGCTTTTCTTGCAGTACACTTCCAGCTATTCGGTCGCTCTTCTTAATCGTGAGTTTGGTTCTGCCCTTGCCGGGGGTCGAAAGTTCACTTTGGTCGAAGTCCGCTTGAAGACCCTTAAAGGTGGGGCGACATTCGGGGCGATTTCGAGCAGGGTCATGTTTGCGTTCAAGGAGATGCTTCCTCTGATGACCACCAGCCCCGTGGAAGCGGTATTTTCAACACCTGACACCGACACACGCTATCTGCATGCCCGCTTCGTTCTTGCCGAACAAGATATTCGAGAACTTACCGCAGCTTTCGTCTCCCAGCTTCTCGACCTGATGCGCTATATCGAAGATAATGCGAAAATGCTCTTGCACGACATCGAGACGGGCACCATTGATGCCTCCGTCCAGCTGCCCGATGAGGTGCGTGCTTCGCTCGAATCTCGGATCAAGCCCGATCCCCAGCGTGCTGCCCAGCTGCGCGAAGCCTTCAGCGAAGGATTCGACAAGCCCGTTGTAAAGCGCATCTGGCCCAACATGATGGTAATCACCACGGTTGCTGGGGCAGGGTTTGCACCGTATACGGAACGCTTGCGGCGCTATACGGGCGATATACCGGTGTATTATGTTGGCTACACCGCCTCGGAAGGCTGTTTCTCCGTGCCCTTCGAGCTTAATAATCCGCAAAGCGTCCTCGTTCCCGAATTGAACTACTTCGAGTTTTTGCCTCTTGGCCAGGCGGACTATGCTCATACGCTTGGTGTGGAAGACCTTGAGGTGGGGAAAAGCTACGAGGTTCTTGTCACCAATCGCTCGGGTTTGTACCGCTATCTTATGCGCGATGCGATTCGGGTCACCGGTCGCCGCGGCACCATGCCTACCATTGAGTTTTTGTTCCGTATTGACCAGACCGTCAACATGAAGGGCGAGAAAACCTCCGAGATGGTGTTGCGCGGCGCAGCGGATCGGGTGGCGGAACGCTGTGGCTTTGAGCTTGTTGATTTCAGCGTGTACCCCGACCTTGATGCCCAGCCCCCGCGCTACGAGTTTCTCTATGAACTGTATCACCCCGATTTTGAGTCGCTTGACAGCGCCGAGATTGCCCGGGTTACCGACGAAGAGCTGCGAGCGGGAAATATTGACATGGAAGATATGACCGAAGACGGCACCTTTGCCCCAGCTTCCGTGCGTATTCTTCATGAGCAGACCTACCAGCTATGGCGCGACATGCGGGTGGTGCATGGGGCTTCCCCCAACCAAATCAAGCCCGTGCACATCATCGACACCGACCAAAAGAAAAAGTTCTTCTACGCGCTTGTCGATGACACCTTTGAAGCATAGATGAGTTAGTTTTGTTGGGGCCGGGAGGCGGCGAGGCTTGCTACCGTCTTCTCGGCCCAAGAATACTGCATCATGTATTCTCCTTGGAAGATGTTGCCGGCGGCGGGTTCGCCGAGGAGGAAATCATAATAGTCGCAGATGATTTCGCGGCGGTCGATGGCAAGGGAGCCTCTTTCGCGGACGAGTACCGCCTCAAGACCGGCGGCAGCCAGCACTTGTCGCAGGTCGTGTATGAGATTGCGCAGCTGGTTGCTTTTGGTGGGCGCGGCCGAGTTGTCTTCCCAAAGAACCGATATGAGCTCTCCTGTTGTGCAGCGGGCGCCACGACGATCTATGAGGTAGGCAAGCAGTTCTTTGGTTTTGCTGCGCTTGAAGTGCAAAAGGCCGTCTTGCGTGAAGACTTCAAAGTTGCCGAAGCACTGAGCATACAGTTTGGGTTTGTGGGGGCTGTTTAAGGGTTGCCGAAGGTTTTCAAGCGTTGCGCGAATGTCGTTTTCGGAAAGCGGTTTCATAAGAAAGCCGCTTACGAACTGCTCGTGAGCTTTGAGGGCATGTTCGACGTGCCTGGTCAGAAAAACGATATTGCTGTGGCCACACTGCTTTTTTAGCTGCTTGGCAAGGTCGAATCCGTCGGTTTCGGGCAGCTCAAGGCTAAGAAATACCACATCGGGAGTGTTGCTTTGCGCACATTCGCAGGCTTCGGCTGCGCAGGATACGCGCGTACAACAGCTGGTCGGATCGACGGATGCGACAACTTGGACAATGATGTCGATGGCTTGTTGATCGTTATCGATAATCAAAGCGTTCATCAAGAAATGCTCCGTGAAATCAGTCAGGTTGTCCCTGGAAAAAGACCCTTATTTGAATTTGATTGTAGCACGCAGCCTCTTTCGCAAAATTGTAAGAAAGTGTTAAGAAAATTGCATCTACCTGCATAAATACCCGAATATAGGGGGTCTGTGAAAGGCCCTTTAGCACGGGGTACCCCTGCTTACCAGGGGGTATTCCTAGTTGAGGTGTGCGGTTTCTTGTTTTACCGTCAAAGATTTTGCGAGGATGGTGCCTGGGGGCAGGGTGCGCTTTTGGTGCGGAAAATGCGGTTTAATGATTTGATATATGCGCGGCACATGCGATAGGGTTTATGCATGGGGTTCAAAAACAAGGAGGATACACCTATATGCTAGTTCTTAGGAAAATGGGTTCGTTTGTTTTAGCACTGCTTTTAGCGGTTGCGTTGCTTCCCCTGGGGGTGGCAGGGTCTTCTGCGGAAAAGGCCCACGCGGCACAAACGGGCTGGGAGACGCGCATTCCTGAGCTTCTTGCAGCGGGTGAGTATGTGCCGGGCGAAGTGCTCGTTGCTGTTTCCACTCAGGTTGCCGCGCCTCGTGCGCGCTCTGTTGATGTGCTGGCCGGCGCACAAGACCTTATGGGGGTTTCGGCGAGCGCCTATGAAACTACGACGGGCACAACGCTTGATGATGCGCAGGGTGGCGCGCGCAGTGCATCGGCAACATCGGCGGCTTCACTTGATGAACCGGTGTCGATCAAGCTTGTCAGTGGCGCTGCGTCGACCGAAGAGCTTCTGTATGAACTCGCCCAAGACCCGCGTGTGTTGTTTGCCGAACCGAATTATCGCGGCCAGCTTTCCGATGAAGCTCTTGATGAAACGCCGTTGAAAGAGGCGACCGAGCGCGTCGCTGCGGCACAGGAGGGCAAAAGCGAGAAGGAACCCTTAGATAAGGCGGCCGCCGATGCAGACCTGCCCTCGCCGCAGGAAGCGGGCGCTTTGCCGGAAGGTGGCCCCGAAGTAGAGGCGCGCGAGACGGCGACTGCCGCCACGGAGCCCGTAGCGGCCGCAGCGTCATCGGTTGCCTTCACTCCCAAAAGCGATGCGGTGGATGTGACCGCGAATGCAGCCGATTTTACGGGGTATCAATGGGGCAATAGCAACGCTGCGAATTCGCCCGTGGCTGCGGGACCTTCCAGAAAAGATGGCTTCGATATTAAATCGCCCGATTGGAAGGCCCAAGATGCCAGCAAGCCCAATGCGGCAGGTGTCGTTGCGATTGTGGACACGGGCATCGACTACAATCATCCCGATTTGCAGGGAGTTATGGCCGACATGAGCGCCTATGCGGATGTGGGCTTTGGTAAGTACGGCATTAACGTATCGCGCAGAGGTGACGCGACCGATCCGATGGATACTCACATGCATGGCACCCATTGTGCGGGTATCGTGGCTTCTGCTTGGAATGGCAAGGGAACAAGCGGTGTCGCAAACGGCGCAAAGCTGGTTGGCGTCAAGGTGAGTCAAGGTGCCGGGATAAGCTTCTCGGATATTGTCGTAGGCTACGAAGCGCTTTCCCGCGCCGTTGACAAGGGTCTCAATTTGGTTGCCATCAACAATTCCTTTGGTGGTTCTGGTGGCTCGATGATGTTTTCGATGATGATTGCTAAGCTGGGGGAAAAAGGCGCTGTTTCCCTGGTGGCTTCAGGAAACGAAAGCCTCAATTCCGACGTGACAGGCGGCACTTCTGCAAGCCTTGTGACCAACCCCTATGCCGTGGTGGTGAACGCTTCTACGATAACGGGCGAGCGTCCGTCGTTTAGTAATTACGGGGTGGCCACCACCGATGTGTTCGCTCCTGGTTTCTCCATTTTGTCAACCGTGCCCCTCAAGCAGGGGCGCTACTTCCCTTCGTCTGCGCCAAATGGTGTTGCCTATGACAGTTTCAAAACGTCTGGTACAAGCTCGGTTACTGCGCATAGTAATCCGCATAGCGACCCTGGCTTTACGGTGTCTGACAGCAATAAGATAAGTGCCCTCGAAACTACGTCAAACTTCCACTTCGACGATGCGGGTTCGCTGAAGCTTGAGGGGAAGGATCTGTATCAGGAAAAACCCAACGAACATGCAAACTACAGCGTTTTGCTCAAAATACCCTTCGACCAGGCCAAGGCCGAAAATATCCGCGACATTGGTTTTACGGCAAGCGCGTCGGGTGCGACTTTTTTCGTGACTGCCGGGATCCAAGCAGCGGATGGCAGCTTTGTGAGCGACCCCAATAATCACATCAGTCTGATTTATGGCTGGGACATGTTTACGCTCAATCTTCCCGAGGTGCTCAAGGGCAAGCAAGCGGCTTATCAGGTGGATGAAAACGGCAAGGCATTCATGGTGGTCAAACTAATGTTTAAATCCCACCCGCAACCAGGCACCAGCGATAATTTTACCCTCTACCTTGACATGGTTGGCATGGGAAATGAAACTGCGGGCTATCACTTTGCCAGCGGAACGTCGATGGCTACTCCCATGGTGGTTGGCGTTACGGCGGTTCACATGCAGCGCATCGCGCAAGCCAATACTGGCCTAAGCCCTGCCGAGCGCGCGCGTTTGGGTGCCGCAACGGTGAGGGGAGCTGTCGAGACGGTTCCTGAATTCGAGGGTTTGTGTACGTCAGGCGGGCAGGTAAGCCTTGATCCTGGGGTTGTGATGACGCCTGTTATCAACAGCGCAAAGCTTGCAGGAAGCGCGAAAGATGCGACTATCACTGTTGAGGGATACTTCTTTGGAGACGCTGAAAGCACGGTCACCATTGCGGGCAAGACGGCGCCGGTGGTTTCGTGGGGTGACCGCTCGATAGTTGTCCAGTGCCCCGAGGGTGTCACGGAGGGCGCACGCGAAATCATGGTAAGCAATACGGTGGGCAAAACGGGGCGAAAGACACTCAATCTTCCCATTCCGGCAAACCCCGGTGACAGCAGCCTTCCTTTGTTTGAGGAGACTATCGCACTTCCCGATAACATGTTCGGCAAAGAATCGCTGGGCAATAAGCTTATTGGCTTGGGGGGCAAGGTTTACACCCTGATATGCGACCCTGACAGAATGTATGGCGACCTTTGGTCCTATGATCCTGCAACAAAGCAGTGGGAGAAGCATCCGAGCATGCCTTTAGAGTTGGATTGCGTGAGCACGACCCTTTACGACGGCAAGATTCTTGTGCTGGGCAGGTGCGGAAACAATGAGGATGAAAAGAAAATGTTCTCGTTTGACCCCTCGACGAACGCTTGGGCGCAAATCGATGGCATCGACCGTGTTCCCCTGGGGGCAGCTTTGGTGAATGCTGCCGGAACGCTTTTGTTGGTGGGCGGCGAAAAGGGCAGCGCTACAACGGGGGCGGCCAAGGCTGCTCCGGCGCTGCTTGAAACGGACAACATTGCTGTATTTGATTTTGCTACGGGCAGCGTAACCCCTGTGGGAACGCTTAAGGAAAGCCGCATGACGTGGCCGTTTGCCAATGATGGGCAAGACGTCGCTATTGTGGCCCATGGAAGTGATGTGTATGTTGCAGGGGGCATGAAGTACGAAGGAGGATCGAGTGATCCCGTTCGGCTTTCGCCCACGTCTATGGAGCGTTTGACCAAGACTGAAAACGGCTACGTATCTCAGATGCTTGGTTCCTCCCTTCCGCCGCTTGCACAGGCGGCGGGCTACCCGGTTGATTATGGGCTCACGGCAATAAAGGCGGGACCGGTTGTTTCGGGCTTTAAGGCGGCAACTGATGTAGGGGGTAAAAAGCTGGCGGAGCCTGATACCTACGTTCTTGATGTGGCCCACCCCGAAGCGGGTTTTGCGAACCTGGGAAAACGGGCGGCCTATGGCCAGCTGTTCTATCCGCAAACCACCGCCTATGAAGGTGTGCTCTATACTATGGGTATTGATTCGTTTGAGGAAACCCAAATGGTGCTGCGTGGCACAGCTGTTGAAACCTTGCCGCAGGCCGGGGATATCGTCTCTCCGGTGGCGCCCGAGCCTCAAGAACCCAAAGCGCCCAAAGCGCCTGGATCGCTTGTTGCGACGGGTGACACAACCGGGACTCTGATGGCTTTCGCGGGTCTGCTTGCAGCGGTGTGCGCTGCGGTGCTGGTGGTATGCGTTATTCGTGCACGTTTACAAAGGAAATGGTAATGGCAAAAGATTTTAGTAATCCCAAAAAGCTCGGATTTATGCGCGTGGTGCAGGTGGTGTATGCCGGCAGTATCCTGTTCTCGGTTTTCATGCTGGCAATTATGGCGAAGGACAGCGGGTCGGCAGAGCTGGGCGCGGCTATTGCCGATGCCTTAAGCCATGCCACGGACGCTTCAAACGTGCGCCCCTTGGCCTTCGCCGACATCTTAGGGTTGGGAACACCGGTTTTCTCAGCGGTGGGGTTTTGGCTTATCTGGAAGCGCAAAAAGTTTGCTCGGCCTTTCGTGATTGGTTTGAGCTGCTTCTTTATTCTTTCGGGTCTTGCCTACAACCTGTACGCCGGTACCTTCAACTTGCAGGCAACCCTGGTTCGGTCGATTTTCGACCTGTTTATCATCGTGTACTTCGCAACCTCGCGTCGCGTCAAGGCAGTGTTAGTGGAGCCCTTTTCGCTTGAGTCCGAGCAGCTTGCGGCCGAAGAAGAGCGTAGCTTCTTCAAGCCAAGAACCTGGGTGTTCTGGCGCAATCTCATTATCTACTTTTGCGTGTTCAGCGTAGTGGGTCACTGGATGGAGGCGCTGTATTGCACGTTTATCAAGCTGGGTATCTTGCCGGGAATCTATGACCCCAACTCGCAGATTTGGCGCGATTGGCTGTATCCTTTCGTCGTGTATGGCTTTGGCGCCGTGGCCTGCGTTTTGCTGCTTTACCCGCTCAAGACGCTTTTGCAGAAGAAGTTCAAGGGCTTGTTAACTCCTCTGGTGCTCAGTTTCGTGGCGAACGCCATCGTTTGCTCGCTTATTGAACTTGCCATGGGGCTCATGCTCAACCAGCCTCGTGCCGATGGTTCGCTTCCGCTGTGGGATTACCGCGATATGTTCGGTAATTTCATGGGGCAGATATGCCTGCAAAACGGCATTGCCTTTGGCCTGGTGGCAACCCTCATGACCTGGATCATCTATCCTGCTCTTGAAACCCTCATGCGCAAGATCCCGCGCGATGTGGCCACTATTGTGTTCATAGCTGTGGTGGTGGGCTTTGTTGTTCTGTATATGTTGTATTGCGTGAACGTGCTGATCCCCAGCTTTACCTTGGGCAACGATGTTGTGGGACTTTCCGTTTCAAGCGAATAGGGAACTAGCTTGCAGCTTGGTCGGGCAGCCTTCGGGCAGCGCCGCTGGTTGTTTGTGTAAGGGAATGGGAAATTGAAGGTGGGAGCTTTTATGTCATGGTCTCGTAAGTATCTATCGCTGTTTCTCGCCTTTGCGTTGACGGCTGCTCTGCTGCCCGCGAGCGCAGCTTCGGCGTTTGCCGAGGAAGGGCCAGCCACTGCGCAGGCAAGCTGGGCAAACACCATCCCCGACATGCTTGCCCAGGGCTCTTATACAGAAGGTGAAGTCTTGGTGGCCATGCTCAACCAGCCAAGCGCCAACGGGCAGGCGCGCAGTGCCTCGGTGGGGCTTTTGGATGGCGCCGAAGACCTTATGGGAGCTTCGGTGGGCACCTATGAGGTGGCCACCGGCGAAGCGCTGCCCGCGCAGCAGCGGAGCGCTTT
>JAVWGW010000053.1:0-10180 GCA_036640375.1 Raoultibacter sp.
GTGCTTCACGTGCGCCTTCACCGTATCGCGTGAAACCACCAGCTTTTCCTGGATATACCTACGATTGCGCCCTTTTGCCAGCAGCTCAAACACCTCGCGCTCGCGGGGAGTGAGCCTGTAGCGTTCGGCCAGCTTGTCGCACGTTTGGGCAAAGTCTTCCTCGTGCGTGCGCGGCGCACCTTCCGCCACGGGCACTGTACCCGCAATGGCGGCTTCAAAACTGAAATGCCGAAGCCCTACCAGCGCATACCCCACAATCACCATGATGACCAGTGCAATAAGCACCAGAGCTCCCGTTGAGTTTTTCCCGGCGATATCGCCCGCAAGCCCTGCCAAGGCCGCGCCCGCAATGCTGCCAACGCCGCCCAGTCCGCGACCCCAACTGATAACGGAAATCGCCCCCAATTCGTTGCGGGAAGCAAGCGCCAACAGCAAGGTCCACACCACGGCTTCAAACAGCAACGCACCCGCAGAAAGCAGATTGCCGCCCACAAAAATAAACTCTGAACCAGAAATCATTACCGCCAAAAACCCGGCCACCACAAAAAGCACCGAAAGGTAGGTAAGCGCATCGGCTGCATATTTCCTCTTTTCCCCCACCACCCACAAAGCAACAACAATCAGGGGGAAAAGGCTGAACACATCGTTGAGAAAGCCGCCTTCAACAGGCCCAAAGCGCAGGCTAAAACCAAACGCCGTCTGCATAAGAAGAATACAGACAAATACCTGGCTTGCAAAAGGCAAAAACGAAGCGGGATTGGTCAAGGCCAAATCAACGGGCGCATCCGAGGTGCGTGCATGCTCAAAAATACCTTGCGGAACGGAACGCACCAAGAAAAATGCCGCCGGCAGCAACCCATAAAACAGGACCAACCCCACCGGCGACCCCGGAGCAAAACTGAACACAACAGAAAGCGCCCGAGAAGCCAGCAGCGCGAAAATGGTACAAAGACTGATATGCCGCACATCCATCACCGAACAGGCCAAGCCCACAACAACCGTCATCCACGCCTTGCCCGCTGCAACACAGCACGCACCAACGACCAACGCAAGCAGCGATCCGTAAGCCAGGCCAACCTCAAGCAGCAGCGTGCCCGCAAGGGTGAGAATAATGGCAACAACATCGTTTATTTCCGCCCGAATAAAGCGCGGCGCAAAAGAGTTTATGAGGGCAATAGCAATAAAGGTACACGAAGTTGCCCCCACAAACAAATCCCGCGCATAGGGAAACAGGCCATCGAAGCGGGGGAACTCAACAGTGTTCATCAAGGTGGTTGAAAAGAAAAGCAGCGTTAAGGCGATAAGTGCCCGCACAAAAAGAGCGCGCTGGCGCTGTGTGGATACATCCTGTGTTCGCTTTATCATGCGCCCCCTTGTCTGGTATTGATTCTAGCGAATCGGCTCCGGCAATGCAAAACGGATCCGACAAAAAATCGGACCCGTTTTGGGGAGGGGAATGCGAAAGAAAGTGTTAAAACGAATGGTCGCCTAGTCGGCTTTAAGCAGTCTTGGTGGCCGCCAACTTGCCCGCATGACGACCAAAAGTCATGGAGCGTCCACAAGCCAGGCCGGTAAACAAGTTGGGGTAGCTTAAGCAGAAGAAGCCGCCCGAACAGTCCCCCACCATATAAAGGCCATCGATTACCGTCCCATCTTCTTTGACGGGATGCATGTTGCTATTGATCTGAATGCCATCGAACGTGGCTAAGTGCCAGGCACCCGTACGCACGCCATAATAAGGCGGCGTATTCAACGCCAACAGGCGGTAGCTTTCTTTGCCGTAGTCGGCATCAACGCCAGCGGCAGCATTTTCATTGTAGCGCGCCACGCTTGCTGCAGCCGCCTCGGCAGGAATATTGAGTTTTTCCGCCAGCTCTTCGATGGTGTCGGCCTGCTGGATATAGCCCTGTTCCAACAACTTCGCATTCATGCCTTCAACCACCTTAAGGGGAATGTTGTTGGGAGCACCGTTATCGAAGGGGAACAGGCGGCAGCAGCCCACTTCATTCATCTGTTTCACCTGTTCGACATAGTTGGCATCCCACACATCAACATAGGTGTGCATCGGCTGCATGTGTGCGGAATGCAGCATATAATCATAGGGGCCGCTTTCGTTGCAGAAGCGCTCGCCCTTGAGGTTAAGCTTCAAAAATGGCTGCTCACCAAACCAGAACCACTCGCCCACCGCACCATCGCCGGCGGTGGCATCGGGCTTGCAGCATGCACGATTAAACAGGATGCTGGTACCGATCGGATCTTTCTGAGCCCCCAACCACAATGCAGCCTTGATGCCTTCACCTGTGTCGGGACTTCCCTTTGAACAGGAGATACGCGATTTAAGAATCTCGGGCTGTAGCGCGGCCATCATTTCGGGGCTCGATGAATATCCACCCGTTGCCACGATAACGCCGTTGCTCGCCTTGATGCGCAGGTAATTGCCCGAAGCCACATCCCGAGCGATAATGCCGCCAACACGCCCCGTTTCGTCTTGCTCAAGGCACACAAGTTCGGTCTTGCAGCGAAACTGCACGCCAAGGGTGTCGGCATATTTTTGAAGCTGCGACATAAACGTCACGGCCTTATCGTCAACCAACGAAGCTGGACTATGGCCGGTTGCCCACGCACGTTCGGCTGATTTGGGGTCGATGGTACCAATGCCGCCTTCGAAGTTCATTTTCATCTTGCCATCTTTGCTGATGATGTCGGTAATCCAATCGACCGTTGCCCCGGATTCATCGGCCCACAGCTTCACCAAATCGTAGTTGATAAAGCCATTGGCATAACGCACGATATCGTGCATAGCTTCCATTTTGTCGATTTTGAATTCAGGGAACTGCTCAAAACTTGCCTTTTGCAGGGCGGAATCAATGGCTCCAATATCCTCTTTTGGGCCAGAGGGCTCTTCTAAACGCTCGATTACCAAAACTTTCGCGCCGTTTTCTGCCGCCGAAATGCAAGCAGGCCAACCAGCAGTGCCGCAGCCCACAACCAAAACTTCAGTTTCAATAGTTTCGGTAATTTTTGACTCTTCAATTTTAGGCGCATTTCCTAACCAATCGGTTGCGGAAGTTTGCGCGGCAACCGCGGTGTTCGCATCGCTATTCGATCCGCCTGCCTTGGGCGAACAACCAATCATTGCCCCCAAAGCTCCTGCGGAAAGAGCCGTGAGCGTGGCGCCTTTCAAAAAGTTGCGCCGTGAAAATTCCTGTGACATAAATGCCTCCCTGTTGTGCCTTATGTGCAAAGACCCTCCGTCTTCGCTTAAGGCGACTATGCAGAAAAAGGCACAAACAAGCTATTGCCCGCTTGGGGGTATTTTTAATGTTGTCCGCAAAACTCCTGCCCCCAGCGGGGTACCACCAGCCATTTACGCAGATCACAGGGCAACAGCAGGAAAGCTACCTGTTTATTACTTGTATCTGCAGGCCTTCCATGATGTCGAGGCATTTTTCGTTGAGGGTGGCGTCGAAGGATGCGGTGCAGGCGGCGTCCACTATCACGGGCACTTCGGGGCAGGCGGTTTTTGCGATGACGGCGTTGGATATGACGCAAATATTGGAAACCAGGCCAACCAGTTCGATCGATGTAAATGGCAGCTTGTTTACCACCGCGGCGGCATTTTGAGCGCACGCCAGCCACTCAAACAGGCTCACCGACCCAAATGCAGGCTTCAAAAACACGGGGTCGCCCTCCTGGAAGGCGTGCGCCACCTGGCCATACAAATTGTGGCCGGGCGATCCCGCCAAGCAGTGGGCAACGGGCAGGTGTTCGCCTTCCTGCGTTGTAAGGTAGTCGGCTTCGTGCGTATCAAAGGTGAAGGCAACTTCATCGCCCGCCGCACGATAGGCCGCAATTTTTGCCGCGATAGGCGCATCAAGGTTTTCTGCACCAGGAAACCCCAGCGACCCATCCACGAAATCATTTTGGTAATCAACCACAAGCAACAGGCGCTTCATTACAGCATCATCTTTCGCGCTTTTTCCATCTGCGCCGCAACATCCATCCCTACGATGTCGAGCCCTTCGGCCGCCACAAGGCGCACTTGGGGGATGCCAAACATGCGCGCCAGGCCACACACATAATCGTAGCCGTAGTTGGCGCCCTCCAAAAAGCCGCCGCAGGTGGTAATGTAGGTGAGCGCCTTCGCCTTGCACTGGCCCACGCACTCCCCTTCGCTGGTGTACACAAACGGAATATTGCACACCGAAACGTGCTCAAAATACACCTTGAGCGCCGCGGGGAAGGATTGATCCCAATAGGGGGCACCAATGACGATTTCGTCGGCATCGGCAAACTGGTGCGACAGGCTGAACAGCGCGTCATCGTAGGTTTTCGTGCGCTCAAAAGCCGAGCGAGCCTCCAACAGAGCACCCGTGAACGGCGGCAGATTCATCGTGGTCAAATCAACTTCGACCACACCTTGGCGCGTGCTTAAAAACTCGCGGCATAAGCTGAGCGTACGCGAAGCCTCGCCGCGCATACAGGCATTGACAAAAAGTGTTGTTGACATGCGATTATTCCTCATTTTCTTTCAAGATGTCGAGCGCGCATCTATAGCCGCCCGTTCCGTAGTTGAGCGATTTTGAAACGCGTGCAATCGTTGTGGCCGAAGCGCCTGTCGTGTGCTCGATGGCGGTGTAAGGCCTGCCCGCATCAAGCAGGCGCGCCACCGAAAGCCGCTGCGAGGTTTCCTTTATTTCGCGAATGGTGAACAAATCTTCAAGCAGTGCAAAAATCGCATCCTCGTTATCGATGGAGGCGAAAACACGCAACAGATCATCGACTTCTTTTGTGCGCAAATCGTCCATTATTTTCCTATCCTCATCAGGCCGTATTCAATTGAATCGACCAGGGCGTTCCACGACGCCTCTATGATATTTTCCGAAACGCCGATGGTGCCCCAGGTTTCGCCCGCGTCGCGCGTTGTTATCATGACGCGCGTTATGGCGTTCGTTCCCACGTTTTCGTCGAGAATGCGCACCTTGTAGTCGATCAGCTCCATGGCTGCCACCTGCGGATACGATTCCGAAATGGCCGCCCGCAGCGCCGTATCCAAGGCACCTACGGGGCCGGCACCCTCGCCCGTTGCCACAAAGCGTTTGTCGCCCACGTGAATCTTGATGGTCGCCTCACTTTGCGCATCCTTCGCGCGCGCGCCGGTGTCTTCCTTATCATCCACAATCACGCGGAAACTTTCCAGCGTGAAGTGCGGCCGGAAATTGCCCGTATGCGTATGCAGCAGCACAGCAAGCGACCCATCAGCGGTTTCATAGGTAAACCCGTCTTTTTCGCGCTGCTTTATATCGTCCAGGATCGTTTGCGTCAAAGCCGAATCGCGCTCCAGTTCAACGCCCAAACTGTGCGCCTTCGACACCAGCGAAGCCTTACCCGCCAGCTCGCTTATCAGCATCCGCGCCGTGTTACCCACGCTGCCCGGCCGCGCATGTTCGTAAGCCTGCGGAAACCGCGCGATGGCACTGGCGTGCAAACCACCCTTGTGCGCGAAGGCCGAAGCGCCCGTATACGGCCAGTGAGCAGGCAAGGCCATGTTGCAGGTTTCCGCCACGAACTGGGCGGTGCCCGTAAGCTGCGCCAAATTTTCAGCGCCCACACAGGTGCAGCCCATCTTCAGTTCAAGATCGGCGATGACCGTCAGCAAATCGGCGTTGCCCACACGTTCGCCGTAGCCGTTGATGGTGCCCTGCACCGCCACGCAGCCACAGCGCACCGCCGCCAAGGTGTTGGCCACGCCACAGCCGGCATCATTGTGGCAGTGGATGCCAAAGGCCTGATGGGGGAAGCGCGCCACCGTTGCAGCCACAATTTCGGCCACCTGAAAAGGCAGGGCACCGCCGTTTGTTTCGCATAAGTCGATGGAATCGGCACCGGCCGCGCTGGCCGCTTCAATGCAGCGCAGCGCGTAGGCGGCGTTGGCCTGATAGCCGTCGAAATAGTGCTCGGCGTCAAAAACAACGCGCACGCCAGCCGCCTTCAGGTGCGCAACAGACGCGCTAATCATGCGCAGGTTTTCTTCAAGCGTGGCCTGCAGGGCATGGCTTACCTGGGCATCCCAAGTTTTGCCGACGATGGCCACAACGGGCGCGCGTGAAGCCAGCAAATTTGCCAGCCCCACATCGTCAGCTGCTGCCACATCTTTTTTGCAGGTTGCCCCAAACGCTACGATGCGCGCATGCTGCAAGGGAATTTCGGCAACGCGCTGGAAAAAGGCGATGTCTTTCGGGTTCGACGCAGGAAACCCACCTTCGATAAAGTCGATGCCAAACGCATCAAGGCGCGCCACGATGCGCAGCTTGTCTTCCAGGGAAAGCGTGATGCCTTCGCACTGTTCGCCATCGCGCAGCGTGCAATCATAGGTGAATATCCGCGTCACACAATTCCTTTCCAACAGCAAAACAGCGGGCGTCCCCGAGCCGGGGGCAGATGGCTCGCCCCCGGCGGGCAGCCCTGGGCGTCCCTTAAATTTCGGTCAGCCAGTCTTCGTATTCAGCAATGTGGCCGTATACCACATCGAAGAAGCGATCTTGCAGCGCGCGCGTCAGGGCGCCGGGCTTGCCCACTTCGCGGCCATCGACGCTGCCAATCGGCGTCAGTTCTGCGGCCGATCCGGTCATGAACACTTCATCGGCCACATACAAATCCGAGCGCGTCAGGCTTTCTTCAACCGCGGGAATATCCAGGTCATCGGCCAGGCACAGCACGGTGTCGCGCGTGATGCCTTCCAGCAGACCATCGGAAAGGGGCGGTGTGGAAAGCACGCCATCGCGCACGATAAACAGGTTTTCGCCCGTGCCTTCACACACAAGCCCCGCTTCGTTGAGCATGATAGCTTCCGCATAGCCGTGGCTTTTCGCTTCAAGCTTGGCCAAAATGGAATTCATGTACGATGCCGAAGATTTCACCGCCGGCGGAATGGCGTTGTTGGAACGCTGGCGCCACGAAGAAACCCCTACCGCCACGCCGTTTTCCAGCGCGTCAGGCCCCAAATAAGCATCCCAAGGCCACACGGCAATGGCCACATCCACCGTCGAACCGGTCGGGTCCACGCCCATCACGCCATACCCGCGATACACCAGCGGGCGAATATAGCAGCTGGGAAGATTGTTTCTGCGAATAAGATCCAGGGTGGCCGCGCACAGTTCATCCACCGAATACGGCAGATCGATCAGCGCAATTTTGCAGCTGCGATGCAGGCGTTCCATGTGATCACGCAGGCGGAAAATGAAGCTTTTATCAGAATCGGGATCCTTGTAGCAACGAATACCCTCAAACACCGCCGACCCGTAATGCAAGGAATGAGAAAGCACGTGCGTCGTGGCTTCCGCCCACGGAATTACGCTGCCATTTTTCCAAATATATTCGACCTCTGCCAATTCTGCCATCGTTTCAGCATCCTTTCCTTCTGCTTCGACCCGCCGCACTGCTCTTGATAAGTTTCACCATTGTACTGCAACGCGCTAAAGTGCGCGTCCTTAACCGGTGGGCGCGCCAATTTTCAACGAAGTGTACAATTGGTGCTCCCCACGCCTAAAGGCGAAGGATTCTTCTTTCATAGCTGGCGGCCTTCCCCTTCCTACGGGAAGGGGCTGGTCTTACACCTGCCCAGTAGTGTTTTTGGCTTTACTCAAAAAAATACGTTGAATAATTAGTAGTATAATGGGTACTAATGATATGCAAAAGTACGAAATGCATATACTATGAGGAAGGAGTAAGGAAATGAGTGTGAAGGCTATGCAAAAACCGACCTTCGATCGTGACCAAATAGTACCTGCAACCACTGCAAGTAAAAAATTTGCCGCTGTCCGCCAAAAGGCAAAGCTAATGCCTCCATTTATCTCCGATCATAATGAGATCAGTACAGTGGTCCTGGACTACACTGCTTACGAAAAAATGTTTATAGAATTGAACCTTTTACGGGAGCAGCAATTCTATTCCACCGCAGCAAATCGAATAAAAGAAGGAGATCAAAACCCTAATCGAGCCAGTAAAAGCTTAAGAGAAGTGATGGGGGAAGAAGAATATAAAGAGTATCAACTGTTAGACCCTCACGCGATTGCGGATGAGGATTTGTTCGAATGAATCCAAAATTTCAGATTGAGTTTTACAACGATGAAGTTTTTGAGACTGCCGAAAATCGATTAAAAAAGTAGCGAAATATTCAGACTCAGCGCAACAGTGGCCGTTTGCGGAAACATCATCCTTGTGGACGACACCGCGCGTGCCAGTTATATACTATAGTAGGAAAGGTTTTCCGCGGACGGAAGCGCAGGCTTATGCGCGCCGTCCCTTTTTGCGGGAAAACTGCGGCGAGGGGCGTGCACTAAAGCCAGGCCGGGAAGTTGCGTTGCGGCCAAGGGGGATTTTATGGATATTGGACAAACACTTTCTGCGATAAGCATCGTACCTTTTGCGGGCATGCTTCTTTCTATCGCTCTTTTTCCGCTGTTCAAGGCTGAGTGGTGGGAAGATCACCAGTTGCATGTTGTCGCTTTTTGGTCGCTCGTGTTTTTGGCACCGTTCACGTTTGTCTATGGCGCGGGCGAATCGGTCAACCAGCTTATCGAAGTGCTGGTGCTTGATTATGTGCCCTTCATCATTTTGCTGCTGGGACTTTTTATCGTATCGGGCGGCATCCATATAAAAGGAACCATTGCCGGCACAACAAAAAACAATGTGATCCTGCTTGCCCTGGGCACGTTTCTTGCCAGCTGGATAGGCACCACGGGGGCGGCTATGCTGCTTATTCGCCCTGTTCTGCGCGCCAATTCGTGGCGGCGCAACAAAACCCACATCGTCGTTTTCTTCATCTTTTTGGTGGCCAACATCGGCGGTTGCCTTACCCCTTTGGGCGATCCGCCCCTATTTTTGGGCTACCTGCGCGGCGTGCCCTTCTTTTGGACGCTCCAACATATTTGGCCGCTGCTGCTTCTAAACACCGCCGTGTTGCTGGGCGTGTTTGTGCTGATCGACCGCCACTTTATCAAGAAGGAAGGTAAGCTGGGCGCGCAAGCCCTTGACCTGGAAGAAGACGCAAGCCAGCGCGTGCCTATCCGCGTGGAAGGCGCACATAACGTGCTTTTCTTGGGACTGATCATCGTGGGTGTCATCCTCAATGGCGTGATTCCCCAAACGCCGGCCTGCTTAGACCCTGCCACCGGCCTGGTGTATGGCATCAGCATCAATGAGCACGTTCACCTGGGGTTCAATTACTTTTTGCAAATCGCGCTTATCGGGCTGGCTTCCGTGCTTTCCCTAAAAACGACTTCGCAGGCATTGCGCAAGGCGAACGATTTTGAATGGGGCCCCATCGCCGAAGTGGCAAAACTGTTTTTGGGGATATTCATCACGATGATTCCCGTGCTGGCACTTTTGCGCGCTCACGGCGCTGAACTGGGCATAGATACTCCGCTGAAGTTTTTCTGGGCCACGGGCACGCTTTCAAGCTTTTTGGATAACTCGCCAACCTACGTGGTGTTTTTAACCGCCGCCGGCGCGCTGGGCTTAAATGGTGCCGCAGCCGTGGTAACAACGGTGGGAACGGTAACGACCAAGATTCTTCTGGCAATATCGGCCGGCGCGGTGTTCATGGGCGCCATCACCTACATCGGCAATGCCCCCAACTTCATGGTCAAATCCATCGCGGAACGCTCCGGCATCAAAATGCCCAGCTTCTTTGGCTATATGGGCTGGTCATGCGCCATCCTCGTGCCCCTCTTCATAGTGGATTCCCTCCTGTTTTTCCTCTAACCCAAACAGGCAAGTATGCGGCACGTGTTTTGCTGTTGAAAATCAGAAGGCCGTTAGTCCTTGTTGGGGCTAACGACCTTCCTTTGTCGATGGCTCTCTTGGAACACCATCGACTATATCATCACTGTTTGCAGCTGACCCTGCCGCACACCGGGCGGGTGCCTATGATGCGTGGCGAGTGCGGGTGGGGCGGCGGCGGGTGGCGACGGCTACGCATACGGCGGCGGAGGCCAGGGCCAGCGCCAGCAGCAGGAATACACCGGGGTTGTCGCCTACGGCGGTGTTAAGCGCGTGCACCGCCTTGTCGATGGGGCCGTTTGGTCCGGGCGGCGCGATCGGGCCAAAGACAACTTCGACCGTGTGCGCACCTTGCACATTACTAAACTCATAGCTGGTTGCGGTGTAAGGCAGCTTT
>JAVWGW010000054.1:0-231 GCA_036640375.1 Raoultibacter sp.
CCCCCACATAGGTCAGGTATTGGATGCCGGTCAGAAAATCATAGATATCAGGGTTGTCGGGCACGTAAGCCGTGATGCTTTTACACGCGACCGCATCGCCTTTAACCGAGCGCCCTTCGATGGTGATGGCCCCGCCATCGAAATCCATAACCCCCACCACCGCACGGATCAGCGTGGTCTTGCCCGCGCCGTTCGGTCCGATCAGGCCGACCTTGTCGCCGCGCAGGATGG
>JAVWGW010000054.1:259-9953 GCA_036640375.1 Raoultibacter sp.
CCGTTATGCCCGATAAACCCATATATATCACCCGGCATAACCGCCAAGCTTACATCGTCGACCGCACATTTTGCCCCGTAATGCTTCGTGAAGCCATCGACACTCAAAATCGGCTGCACCCCAGGCGCAGCCGGCGCGGTAGCAAAGGGAGCTTTGGCGGCATTCGCCACAACATCGTTATCAGTTTCCATAGTCAATCCTTTCTTTGTTCTATCTATACTATAACAGATAGAACAAAAAGGAAAGAAGAAGTTTGCCGCTAAAAAGCGATGCGCCCTTCTAGTACATCAAGAAGCTGCTGCTTATCGTGAACGTCGATCTTTTTATAAATATGCGTCAGGTGCGTGTTCGCCGTACCCTGAGAAATGTCGAGCTCTTCACAGATGCGCGGCGTGGACCTGCCCTTGGCTACCAAAATCATCACTTCGGCTTCTTTGGCGGAAAGCTTATAAGCGGCAGCAACCTCCTCGCATCTTCTTCTGAAGGGGCGCGGGCCATCTATCGTTGATTCGTCTTGCGTCAATTTTATGACCGCTCTTTCGCTGAAGAGGAAAAGATAAGCGAAAAAGAGCCCGCAGACGCAGAGCAGCGCCGTCAAGCTCAAAAGCTGGTAGGTCATATCCACATACGAAAGCAGCACGCTGCCCAAAAACGTACCGCCTAAACCACCCGCGACCATAGAGCCAATCCCGCAGCCAAAAACAACAGTCGCCGAAAGGTGGTAGGTACTCGCTGTGCGCGCAAGCATGACCCATACCAATAAAGAAACGATGCAATAGCCCACCAAAGCAAGCACGTCGGCCACAAAGGTGCCGCGTTCCATAATGGGCAACAACAAAAAGACGAAAGCTGTAGCAAACAGGACAACACGATAGGCAAAGCCATAATCGGAATTTTTTCGAGCAATGACCGTAACGCTCATGATGGCGGCAGAAAGCAAAGTGGCAACAAGGAATACCCACGGATATAAATCGACATCCACCACAGGATTAACAGCGATAAATAAAGAACGCATGAGACTTTCGGCAAAGCCAAAGATACCGACGGAAAGCAGCGCCTTGATTAAAAAAGCGCTTTTATTCAGCTTCACCGGTTCCAGCAACGAAGGCTTGCTCCACACCCCCAAGACCTTAAAAAGGATAAACGCCGATACAAGCGGCAATACCATGGTGATAACTACCGCAAGCAGATGGGGCAACACAATGATAAGGGGAAACACCAAAGCTGCAACAAGAAAGGAGGTGAGAGCCTCCACCGCAGCTTGCTTTGCATTGAGCCGCGTATAAGCCTCACCCCAGGCAAGGTAGAGAAACCCCAAACCAACCCCGGAAATAACCGACAGGATTGAACACCAGGGTTGTCGAAACCAGTCTGCTTCAACCAGGGCTAACAAAGCCGTTACCAAGCACAAAACAACAGGCATAGTCAGGCGTGCCGCCTTATGGCTCAAAAGCTGCCTGAGCGGGCGCGCGCAAAGAGCGCACACCACCATCAACACGACCAACCCCA
Source organism: Raoultibacter sp. (assembly GCA_036640375.1). Classification (GTDB taxonomy): domain Bacteria; phylum Actinomycetota; class Coriobacteriia; order Coriobacteriales; family Eggerthellaceae; genus JAVWGW01. Next base: position 1,769 of record JAVWGW010000054.1, read on the forward strand.
ACGATGACCAGGTTTCCGTGCTGTTCAAGTGGGGAATATCATTGCGCACCGAAAAGTGAATCACCGTGCTGAAGAACATTACATAAGCCCATGTACGCGTTAAGGCAAACCCCAGCATGCGACTATTGAGGATGTCGGCCAGCGAAACACTACCCAAATACGCCTTAAACGCGCCTGTAGTATTTCTCTTTTCCATAACGCACCCTCCCCCTTGCACCTGCACATCGGTCCCCTTGCCGTAAAAGAAGGATAGCATGAAAAAACCGATAGTCGAAACTACCGGTTTTAATTTCTGTTCCGCAAAGCGCTCAAACAGGGAGGGAGGTCGTTCGCCGCAAAAGGAAGCAGCGCACGTATAAGCCTAAGCGGAACAGACGCGTGCCTTATCGCAGGGCAAAAGCAACCTACGAAGCAGCGTTTTCAAGGAAGTCTTCATCCATTGCAATGTGCTGTCGTGTCAAAGTACTGAGCGCTTTGTAGTAATCTGTTTTTACCTGCTTGTCGAAATCATCACAAAACAGGGGCACCCACGAAACTATATGCTGTGTAAAAAAATCTTTTTGCGCGGCCACGTAGTGCTCGGCCATCTCATGCTTGCCTTCTTTGGCGGCAAGAGAGGTTTTTTCGCACAGGTAAGCCATGAACTCAAACTCTGTCGCAAGATGGTCTTCTGGCTCACTTGTATCAGTTGTTGCCGCCAGCCCTTCCCGACGATAAGCCGCTACAACTTCGTCGCGCGCATCTTGCATAAGAAGCTTTTCGGGACTGGTATACACCGATTCGTAAGGCGCCACGGGCGACGGGCCCATATTAAGAAGTACCCGTACATATTCTGCACCCAAATCAATCTTCAGCGCTTCAAGGTCGGCATCCTGCAAGCCAGCAACAAAGGAACTCAAGGCCGCCTCTTCAGGCGGATTTGCAGCCTGAAGCGCCCGAAGAAAATCAACCGTTGGGGCTGAGCGATAGACCTGTGATAAAAAACGATAGCCGAGCATGCGCTCTTCCATGACCCCTTGCAGTTCGTGTTCGTCCATTGCCCTCTCCTCAGATAGAAGCCGTGCCGTTTAAACCCACAGGCCAAGCGGCACGGCATAGCAGCAAGTGTATATCTTTTAAGAAAGATATACGGAAGGTCCGGTAACGCCTTCCAACTGCGCCCCGCCCTTCTTTTCCGCTAAAGTCGCCATATCGGCCATTGTGCCGAAGTGAAGCGCCTTTGTAACGCACGATTTCACGCAATGAGGCTCTTCGCCGGCTGCGCGCCCCAAGCCCAGGCAGGCATCGCATTTGTTCATAAGTTTATCATCGAATTCGGGCACCTCGAAGGGGCATGCCTTGGCACACGTACCGCACTTGATGCACTTTTCGGCATCGACAACAACGATGCCATCTTCTTCGCGCTTACTAATTGCGCCTTGCGGACAAGCTTTGAGGCACGCAGGATCAGCGCAATGCATGCAGGAAAGCGAAGTGAACTTACGCTTCACATCGGGGAATGTTCCGATGTCTTCCTCTTTTACCTTTCTGCGAGAAACGGTGTTCGCCTTAATTTCGTGCCACTGCTTGCAAGACACCACGCACGACCAGCATTTGATGCACCTGCTTGTGTCGACATAAAAGCCGTATTGTTCGGTCGCCATTGTTTATCCCTCCGATTTCGAAATCTTAACCAAGGTCTGCTTCGACATGCCTGAATGGAACGGATCGAAATTCTTCATCTCGGCATCATAGAGCACGTTGACTTCGCTACCACCATCAAGACCACCATAGCCGGGAAGACCCAGTTCTTCGCACGATTCCCACCAGCCGCGTTTCGTCATCAAAACATCGGGCGCTATCGCTTCAAAGTACTTCGCCACCATCTTGATGTTTCCGTGCGGGGATTCAATCTTCATCCAATCGCCATCGGCGATGCCATACTTCGCACCCGTCGCCGGATTGATCTTCACCCAAGGTTCTGGCTGCAATTCGCGCAAATAGGGCACGTCATGGTAGTAGCCATGGTTACACAGTCGATACGCATGCACATCGGAAATAACCAGGGGATATTCCTTGGCTATATCGGGCGTTTCGGTGAGGCTTTCGACAGGACCATGGTACACCGGAAGGAATTCAAGCATGCCCGTTTCTAAGGAATTGGGTTTGCCGCCAATCCATTCGTTATAGCACTGAACCTTTCCGTTGGGCAGCGCTGCAAATAGCTTCGCGTAGTTTTGATACTCGGGTTCGGTTGGTTTGGCACCATCGGTGCGTTCTTTGAAGATGCCCGTATTTGCTGCGCGCAAATCTTCGAGGGATATACCCGAGGGCTCAAGCTGTTCGTTGAGGCATTTGTCTAGATCGCCATCCCAGAAATCGGCACCATAGCCCATTTTTACAGCAAGATCGAGATAGTACTGCCAATCTGAACGAGATTCACCCATAGGTTCGGCGATAACCTGATTGATACCGATAAAGGTACCCGCCGGCGTATTCTTTGTGGCAAATTGATCGGCAGCTTCATACTGCGTGCAAGCTGGCAAAACAATGTCGGCATAATCACACGATGAGTTCCAGGCAGTATCCATAACCACGTAGAATTCCAGCTTCTTTAAAGCCTCTTCGATCTTCTTGGGTTGGCGCGTTGCACTCATTGGATTTGACGATTGCCCAAACACAAAGCGCAAGGGATACGGCTCTTCTGAAATAATGGTCATCAAGCTTTTGAAGTAAGCGCTTGTCGGGCCAGATTCCTGCGTTTTCATCGTCTGGAACCACCGCGGCGTTTCAGGAGCGGCCAGCTTGGCAACACCTGCCATATAACCCTTTTTTGTATCTTCTTCGCTTGCCTGCAGCTTATCGGTCAAGATATCTATGGGCTTCGTTTTGATAAGCGGCTCAGGCATAATCATGCCGGCACCGCCGCCACCAGCGACATCAAGATTGCCCGTAATCGCTTCAATGAGGCACACGCACGCAACCGTCCAGTGGCCATCATTTGACTGATCGCCAATGCCATTACCGATGTTGATACCCATCGGCTTTGTCGTTCCCATAAGGCGCGCCACTTCAATAATTTTGGCAACAGGAAGTCCCGTAATGTTTGCCGCCCAATCGGGAGTAAATTGCTTTACGTGTTCAGCCAGCTTATCGAAACCATTGCACCAATTCGCAACGAAATCCTTGTCGTAGAGTTCTTCGCCAATGATGACATTGAGGATGGCCAACGCCAACGCGCCATCGGTTCCTGGGCGAATAGGAAGCCAGATGTTAGCTTTGGAACCCAACCCTTCCTGCATGGGGCGAATATCAATAACCTGCGTGCCCGCCTCAATTGCATCGAGCCGTTTGTAGGGATCTCCCTGATTAACTGCGGAGTTTTCCGAATTAAAGCCCCATACAACCAACAGTTTTGTCTTGCCAATCTGCTTGGGAGCAACATCGGTTGCGCCCGCGTGCGTCGGCCCGCCAAGCGTAACCAAACGCGAGAACTGGCGCTGCGAATTACAGATAGCACTGTGCAAATAGTTGGGGCTGCCGTGCACATTCAGAAAACGACGACCCATGGTGCTTAAGACCGCATAATACTGCGGTGACAAAACACCGTAAGATTCCGGGCCGTATTTTTCTTTTTGCTCCTTAAGCTTCGAAGCAATAGTATTCATGGCTTCATCCCAGGAAATTTGTTCAAATTTCCCCTCACCCTTTTCGCCCACACGCTTCATGGGGTACAAAAGACGATTGGGCGAATAAAGTGCCTGCATGGCGGAATTGCCTTTAGCGCACAGCGTCTTGCTTCCCCGCCCAAAGTTGTTGCAGCCGTCGGGATTGCCTTCAACATTGGTCCAGCGACCATTTTTAATGGTGCACAGCGTCGAACAATGCGTGCGAGCAGGCCCACACATTTTGCACCAGGCATGCTTTACTTCAATAACATCTTGCGCCGGCGCGGCATCCTTTGCTTCTTCCAACTTCTTGGGTGCGCACCCTCCCAGCATGGCGGCAGCACCAAGGGCTGCGGCTCCCCCAAAAAAGGTTCGCCTGGTCATTTTTGTTTGCTTCGTCATAGCACCTCTCCTCGATTCTTCTCCCTAGTTACGCACACGAACGTAATCCCTTCTTCCTTCGTATAACCTCCCCTGCCTTTTCAAAGCCCACGTCCGAACAATCACGCAAGCTTTGTTTTAGCGTAAGCTCTACGCCTGCAAAGCGGTATCGTATATTTCTGATTGAAAGGGTTTTACACATCATAAGTTTCTTATGATTGAGAAAAAGGACACGGGGATACCTGCAAATAGGCAGAAATATGCTCCGATTTTATGCAGCAAACATGAGAAGGCAGCGCCGGCAGAAGAGGGAAAGTGCTAGCGTAGCGGCGGCAAACAGGGCGGAGCAGACGAAGGCGCGCTGATGGCCCAAAGCGGGCCGCATCATGCATGCCCTAGTTAAACTGCTGCTGGGTTTTCTCAAGCCCGTTATCTATCAGGTAAAATACCGCTTCGCAGCCCCGCTGCTGGGCCTCTTCAAAATCTTGGGCCGCTTCCTTTTTTGGAAGGGAAAGCACGTAATCGGCCACGTTCATGCGCCCGGGCGGGCGGCCGATGCCGATACGCACCCGAAACCAATCGTGCGTGTTCAGCTTGTCGCACAGCGAACGCAAGCCGTTATGCCCCGCATGACCTCCCCCAAATTTTACGCGGATGGTGCCGGGGTCAATGTCGAGTTCGTCGTGGATAACGATAACATGATCAGGTTCGATGCCATAAGCGTTGCACAGCTGCTTGGCGGGACCGCCCGAAGTGTTCATGAAGCTTTGGGGCTTGGCCAACAGCACATCCTCGTTGTGGTAGACCGCCTTGGCCGTAAGCGCGCCGCACTCCGTTTTCCAGTAGCGGGCACCCACGGCTTCCGCAATGCGGTCAAGCGTGTCGAAGCCGGCATTATGCCGCGTGTGTTCGTAGTCTTGCCCCGGGTTGCCCAGGCCGACAATCAGATACACGACGATACGTCTACAGCGCGAAATCGGGGTCGAACAGCGCCGCAACCGAGCCGTTGCCATACACGTTCATGATGGCGCGCGCCAAAAGCGGTGCCACCGAAATGACTTTAATCTTGCCCGTTTGGTATTCCTGCGGCACGTCGATGGTGTTGCACACCACAACCTCTTCGATGTCGGCATTTTCAAGGCGTTCGTAGGCGGGACCGGAAAACACGGGATGCGTCGCACACACATACACTTTTTCAGCACCCTTGTTCTTCAGCGTTTGCACCGCGGCACACAGCGTGCCGGCCGTATCAATCATGTCATCATTGACCAGGCAAATCTTGCCTTCAACATCGCCGATAAGCGCCGTGATTTCGGCCTTGTTGTGTCCGGGACGACCCTTGTGCATAATGGCCAAATCGGCTTCCATAATGTCAGAGAGCTTCTTGGCTGCCTTGGCACGACCCACGTCGGGGCTGACGATGCACAGACGTTCCTTGTCGAAATTCTTCGCCTTGAAGTAATCCGCCAAGATGGGCAGCGCGGTCAAGTGGTTTACCGGCGTGTCGAAAAAGCCTTGGATCTGCCCCTGGTGCAAATCGATGGTGATGGTGCGGTCGACGCCCGCCACCGTCATAAGGTTGGCGATCAGTTTTGCGGTGATGGGTTCGCGCGAAGCGGCCTTGCGATCTTGGCGCGCATAGCCGTAATGGGAAAGCACTGCCGTGACCGTGCGTGCAGAAGCGCGTTTGGCGGCATCTACCATAATAAGCAGCTCCATCAGCGAATCGTTGACGTGCGCACCGGCAACCGATTGGATGATGAACACATCGGCACCGCGCACGCTTTCCAAGTAACGTGCATAAATTTCGCCGTTGGCAAATTTTTCCAGCTTCACGTTGCCCAGGGCAATGCCCAAGCATTCAGCGATTTCTTCCGCCAATTCGGGGTTGGCAGATCCGGAAAAAACCGCCATGCTCTTTTGCATATCTGTCATTACGTGCGCTCCTTCGTTATGGTTTACGATTGCTGTTTGGCTCGTTTGTGCTCTTCCCAATCAGGAATTTCAATCTGCTTGCTGCGCCCCAGGCCTAAAGCGCCTGCGGATACATCCTTGGTGATGGTCGACCCCGCGCCAACGATGGCACCCGCACCGATGGAAACCGGAGCGACCAACATGGTGTCGCTGCCGATGAATGCCCCATCGCCGATAGACGTTTTGTGCTTGTTTTTGCCATCGTAATTGCAGGTGATCGAGCCTGCCCCCACATTCACATCCACGCCGATAGTGGTATCGCCGATATAGCTTAGGTGGGGAACTTTTGAACCGTGACCCACCGTGGAGTTTTTGATTTCAACGTGCGTGCCCGCCTTGGCGTGATCGCACAAATGCGTGCCAGGGCGCAAATAGGCGCGCGGCCCGCAAGTCACTTCATTATCGATGCGCGCATCGATTGCCACCGTTTCATCAATGGTGCAGCCCGTGCCCACAAGGGTGTTGGTAAGGCGGCAGTTAGGACCGACAACGCTGTTTTGCCCCACTTTGGTGCTGCCCATCAAAAAAGTAAGCGGCAAAAGTTCCACATCGGGCGCAAGCTCAACATCGGGGCCAATCCACACCAGCGACGGATCGGTCATGCTAACGCCTGCCACCATGTGCGCTTCGTTGATGCGCTGCTGCAGGCACACCCCCGCCGCAGCCAGTTGCACGCGTGAATTGATGCCCTGGCACTGATCGGGATCATCCGTTTTCAGCGCGCACACCGCATGCCCCGCACTGCGACAAATTGCCAACACGTCGGTCAGGTAGTATTCCCCCTGCGCATTATTGGTGTTTACCTGGGAAAGCGCCTCAAAAAGACGCTCGCCATCAAAGCAGTAAAAGCCTGAGTTGCATTCCGTAATAAGCGCTTCGGCGGCGCTGCAATCCTTTTGTTCCACGATGCGTTCAAGGTTTCCCTGGCCGTCGCGCACAATGCGACCGTAGCCCGTGGGGTCGGCGGCTTCCATGGTAAGCACAACCATGGCCGCACCCGCCTGTTCACGCGTACGCACCAAAGCTTGGATAGTTTCAGGCGCGATAAGCGGGCAATCGCCGGAAAGCACCACGACGGAACCCGTTTTACCCGCAAGCGCCTCGCGGCACACAGAAACGGCATCGCCTGTGCCCCAGCGATTTTCCTGGAACACGATATGGGTATCGGCCTGCACCAAGGGGATGACCTGCTGGCGTTCGTGGCCCAACACGCTGATAATTGATGAAATGCCTGCCCGATGAGCAGCATCAACGACCCAGCGAATCAGGGGTTTTCCCAAAAGCTCGTGGGCGACTTTCGGTTTCTGTGATTTCATGCGAGTACCCGCACCCGCAGCAAGAACTATGGCAGAAGCTTCCATACAAGCCTTTCGCTTTTTAATCGGACACAGCAAGCGATGCACACAGCGCATCGAGCAACATGATGGCAAAGTGTTGCGCAGAACGCCCCGCCCCCGCATCTTCCCACATCGCTGAAGGCAGCTGTAAAATAATGCGCGGCGGCGTAAGCGTGATCGATTCAAGCGCCGAACGCAAGCGCAAAGCAAGCGTTTCTTCCTCTTGGCACAACACGCGAGGAACGCTTAAGGGAGTCGGTTGATCAGGCAAAACGATATGAACCAGCAGCATATCTTTGCCGGGAGTGGCCGAAAGCGAATCGGCACTGATAATTTTTGAGGCCGGGTTGGTGGCCAGCGCAAGATTGGACATGCGCGATGCAACACTGCGCGTAAATTCGTCGGTGCCAAACAGGCACAGCGCGTTGGTTTCTAAAACGTCGGCCGCACGCGCGAAGCCCAGATGGGGCGCAAGCTGCGAAGGCCTTTTACCTTCCCAGGAATGATGAAGGCTGTTGATGGCCGCATAGGTGAGTGCGCCAGCGATGCCATCGGAAGGAAGCCCCAGGTTAAGCTGGAATTTACGCAGCGCCAATTCGGTGTAGGCACCGAAGATGTGGTCATCGGCACCGCAGGCAAACCCCAGTGCCCCCAAAATGGTTTGCAGCTGGGCAACATCGTTACCGTGAAAATACGGCATGCGCAGATACAGCGTGCGGTCACCCAAGCAAAAGCTTGCATCGACCAAGGCTGCCCATACCTTTTCGGTAACCACGCCCTTGGCCTCGATGCCGTTTTCGCGACAAAAGGCGGCAACCGCCGCGACCGTCGCGTCATCAAAGATCG
>JAVWGW010000055.1:0-9723 GCA_036640375.1 Raoultibacter sp.
GCAGGTTCAAGCGCCGCGCATGCCAAGGGATGGATGGCCGCATCTTCGCAGCGGGCAAACGACGCCGTCACTTCATCGGGGTGCAAAAACACCTGGCGCAAAACCTGCGGGATCAGCTGATCTTGCAGCACGCGCAGATCATCTTCAATGGTTTCGGGCAAATACCAGTCGCTTGCAAACGCAACGCATTCGGCCAGCCCCGTGCGCCCCTGATAATCGGTGATGCGCACAATCAGGGATTCCCGCTGATCCAAAACCGTCTTCGCCGTGCGGATGGGCGCCACCAGCGGCAGCTTGATGTGAAACACTTCTACCCGTTCCACCTCAAGACGCTGCTGGTAGCGTTTGCGCAGCGCCGCCTTGTCCACTTTGCCAATGCCCGTGCGGGGAAAAGCCTCGACGGCGCAGATGCATTGCGGAAAGTAGAGGGGCGAAAGCGTGCCCTGTAAAGCGCTTTCCACCTGCGCTGAAAATTCCTGCAGCGAGGTGGGCATCGGGGGGGCTGACGGGGGGGTGGTGGTGGCCGAGGTACCGACTAGGGGGGTGACTGGTGTTGCCGAGCGTTCCACGAAGGCCACGGGGCGTCGGCCCCACGCCGCATCGGGTACGCCAAAGGCGTAGGCGTCGGTCACGCCTTCCACCTGCATAAGCTTCGCTTGGATTTCGGCGGGGTAGACGTTTTCGCCACCGGAAACAAACATGTCTTGCGTGCGTTCGGCCACCCGCAGACGCCCCTTGCGCAGGCGCGCCAAATCTCCCGTGAGGAAAAATCCGTCGGCCGTAAACGCCGCGCGCGCATTCACATAGCCGGAAAACACACCCGGCCCCTTTACGGCCAGCTGCCCCACGCCTTCGGCATCCGGGCCTATGATGGTGGCCTCATAGCCGGGCAACAGATCAAGTTGGCCTGCAAAATCCCTGGTCACAAGCCGCGAAGCAATCTGGCTTGACGTTTCGGTCATGCCGTAACTGGCATAGACGCGAACGCCTGCGGCCGCCGCGCGCTCAAGGGTGTGCGGGTTGGGCGCCGCCCCGCCCAGCAACACGCAGCGATACGCGGCTAAGGCAGCATGCGCTTCTTCATCTTGGGCTGCTGCGTCCAATGCATCTTGCAGCATCTTATCGACTACCGACAGGTGCGTGGCTTCAAGCTGCAAGGCCTCATGCAAAATCTGCGCGGCATCAAAGTGGCGATACAGCACAAAGGGCGCCGCGTTGCACAGCGAACGCACCATCACCTGAAAGCCCCCGACGTGATACAGCGGCAAGGCCAGCTGCCACAGCACCGGGCTGCCCAGGTCCAAAACTGCGTTGGATCCCCGCGCCGCGCCGATCAAGTTTTCCCAGGAAAGCGCCACCGCTTTGGGTTTGCCCGACGTGCCCGACGTGAACAGAATCAAGGCGCGTTGTTGCGGGGAAAACTGCGCCGCAAAACGCTGCGCATGATGCGCTAATGTGCGCGTTGCAAGCTGCGTGCGGGGCAGCGTGGATTCGCGCGCTGCCGGCTGCGTACGGGATGCCGCTGCCGGCTGCGTACGGGATGCTCCGGGGCTGCGCAGCGTATCCACCAGCTGCATAACCGCAGCTTCATCAAGCTGTAAGGTGATATTCACGTCCTGCGTTCTGCGCAAGTCGGCCACGCGTTCGGCCTTTTCAACCGCCGTTAAGCGATGGTTAAGGGCCACCACGCAAAACCCGCCGTAAGCCGCCGCCAACGCCAGAAAAACAAACGCGGGGCAATTTTCCATTTCGCACACAACGGCAGATGTGCGCCGCACGCCCCGGCGGCTTAAGGCATCGGCTAACCCCGCCGCACATAAGCGCACCTGGGCATACGTGAAGCTGCGCCCCTCAAACGTGAAACACGGGGCCGAAGGGTGGCTGCGCGCCGCTTGTTCAAGCAGGGCAATCATCGTTGCGCCCGCGCTTCAAAACAGACAACCAGCATCATCATCAGGGGAATTTCGGGAACTGGTCAAAATCGGGCATACGCTTTTCTGTGAAGGCATCGCGGCCTTCTTTGGCTTCGTCGGTGGTGTAATACAGCAGCGTGGCATCCCCTGCAAACTGCTGCAAGCCCGCCAAACCATCGGTGGCTGCATTGAACGACGATTTCAAAAACCGCAGCGCCGTGGGGGAAAATTGCATCATTTCTTCGGCCCACGAAACGCATTCCGCTTCCAGATCGTCAAAGGGCACCACCTTGTTGACCAGGCCCATATCCAAAGCTTCGGCCGCCGTGTACTGGCGGCACAGATACCAAATTTCGCGCGCTTTTTTCTGCCCGACAATATCGGCCAGATAACCCGCGCCATAGCCGGCATCAAAACTGCCCACCTTGGGACCGGTCTGGCCAAACTTGGCGGTTTGCGCCGCAAGGGAAAGGTCGCATAAAATGTGGAGTACGTGCCCGCCGCCGATGGCGTAACCGTTGACCATGGCGATGACCGGCTTGGGTACCACACGAATCAATCGTTGCAGGTCAAGCACGTTTAAGCGCGGGATGTTATCTTCCCCCACATAGCCACCGTTGCCGCGTCGCTTTTGATCGCCACCCGAACAAAATGCCTCGTCTTCGTGGCGGCCACCGTGGTTTGCCCCCGTGAGGATGATGACCCCAATGTGCGCGTCATCGCGCGCCACCGTGAAAGCGTCGTAGAGTTCGTTGACCGTCAGCGGCGTAAAAGCGTTGCGGCAGGCGGGGCGATTGATGGATATTTTGGCGATACCGTTATAGGTTTCGTAGATAATTTCTTCGTAAGTTTTCCCTGGCTTCCAGGGAAAGGTTTTGGGCGCACTCATAGCGTTCCTTTCCGCAAGCGTTCATCGGCGGCCTGTAAAAACGGCTGCACGTGATCGCAAAATGACGTCGGATTTTCCACATGCACATTATGCCCCGCCGAAAGCAGCGCGCAGGTCGCCGCGCCACAAGCGGCAAACATTTCCGCAATTTCTGTATACTTTTTGTCGGACATGCCCGCAATATAGAGCAGGGGCATCGGCAGCGCGCAAATGGTTTCGCCAAACAGCGGCATGGTGTGCTGGCCCGCCAAACGCACGCTGCGCGCCAGGGCATCGCAGCTGTTGTCCAGGCGTTCTTCGTGCAGGCGTTGCTGCACTTCAGGCGGCAGATGGCGCTGGGTTTCAAACAGGGGAAGGTTTTCCCAATACTCCACAAAGGTGGCAATATCGTTTTTGTCCAAGCGTTCGGCCAACACGGCATCGTGCGCGTTGGAAACCGCCCGTTCTTCAGGCGTTTCAGGCCCCAAGGCCGCGCTTTCCAGCACGCACGAAGCCAGGCGCTGCGCATGGGCACGCGTGTAGGCAAGCGCCACGCGGCCGCCCATCGAATAACCCAGCAGATGCACGGGCGCACCGATGGCGTCGATCAAGGCATCCAACACCGCCACGCGCGTTTCTAGCCGGTAGGGCTCATCGTTTTGCGGCCGATCGCTTTGGCCAAAGCCCGCAAAATCCAGCGCAAACACCGGGCGCTGGGCAGCAAACACCGGCGCGACATCACACCAGGTGGCCGAGCTTTGCGCGAAGCCGTGCAGCAACACCAGCGGCGTGCCTTCGGCCTCTTCCGACCAGGTACGCACACGATAATTCACACCTTGAAATCGTAAATCTTCCATGAGCACATCCTATTGATAGGGGGCGTAACGTTGCGCCACGCCGGAAAGCGGCACGGCAATTTCGATCAAACTGATACCCGGCACTGCCGTTGCCTGCGCATACGCCTGCTCCAGCTGCGCCGTCGTTTCCACGGCGGCATGCGGAATATGGAATCCGGCCGCAATCGCCGCAAAATCAAGGGTCTGCGGCGTGATGAACAGCCGCTCAAAATAATCCTCATCCGACTTTTGGGGAAGCGTGTCAAAGATGCCGCCGCCCTGATTGTTCAGCAGCACCACGACGATCTGCGGCACAGGATAGCCCGCTTTTGCCTGGTGGTCAAGCATTTCTTGCTGAAGCGCCAGCGCGGGCAGATCGTGCAACAGCGTTAAATCACCCGTAAGAAATGTTGCGTGCGCGAAGTGCTGGGCCGCCCCCAACGCCGTGGAAAGCGTGCCGTCGATGCCGTTGAGGCCACGGTTGCACAGCACGCACAGCGGCTTTGTGCGCTTGGCGTAAAACGTGTCGAGCGCGCGGATGGCCATGCTGCTGGCCGAAAACAAAAGTGAGCCGGGCACCAAACAATCCAGCAGCGTGTGCACGAAGGCGCCTTCAAAACCGCTGGTGAGCGCCGCGACCGATTCGATGCGGGTGTGCTGGGCATCGTTGGCGGAAATCCAGCCTTTGGCGTAGGCGGCCTGTTTGGGATGGGGCGCGGTCGGGGCGGCCGCGGGGGGCGGGGATGCGAGCAGCGAGGCGACGAAATCGGTGGGGGTCATTTGGATGAACAGGTCGGTGGCGGCGTTGAAATCGCGGGTTTGCACCGGGTCGACCACAATCTGGATGGGGCGGGTGCGCGCCAAAAATGTGGTGGCGCGCTTGGATATGGGGTAGCGGCCAAAGCGGATGAACAGATCGACCGGCGGGCAATCGGACTGGGCGAAGATGTTGTCGTAATTGTCGATGACCAGCGGATCGTCGCAGGTGCGCAAGCCCGATAGCGGATCGGCCAAAAGCGGCAGGTGCGCGGCGTGCGCCCATGTTAAAAGCGCATGCCTTTGCGCCGCGTCGGCGCAACTGCCCTCGCCACACAGCACGATAGCGCGCTGCTGATGTAGCAGCGCGCGGACCTGGGCAACCTGTGCAGCGGCAAGCCGCTGCGGGGCGCGCAAGTGGGGGGAAGGGCAGTCAACCTGGCTGGTTTGGGGGGTGGCCGAAGGGCGGTCAACCTGGCTGGTTTTGGGGGCCGCCGAAGCACAATCAACCTGGCTGCGGCCGGGGGTGAAAAGCTCCGGGATGGACAGGTCAGGTTTCAGCGGGTCGTCAAACGGGAAGTTTATGTGGGCAGGCGATCCGGTGCCGCAGGCACCGGCGGCGGCGTACGCCGCCGAACCAGCGGCAAGCTCGCAGGTTGAAGGGCCGCAGGCGCTAATGAGCGCCTGGCGCGCCACTTGGCGCGCAAATGCGAGCGCGGCGGGGTCGCTGGTGGGCAGCGGCATCTGCTGGAAGAAGCGTGCATGATCGCCGTAGAGTTTCAGCTGGTCACACGTTTGCGGAGCGCCCAAACCTTGCAGGCGCGGCGGCCGGTCGCCCGTCAGCACCACCAGGGGCACCCGCGAGGCTTCCGCTTCCAACACCGCGGGGTAATAGTTGGCAGCAGCGGTGCCCGATGTGCAAATCAGGCAGACGGGCCGCCCGCTCGCCTTCGCCATTCCCAAGGCAAAAAACGCGGCACCCCGTTCATCCACATCGATGAACAGCCGCAAACCCAAATCGGCTCGGCGGCTGGCCTCAAACGCCACCATGGCAAGGGGGGTCGAACGCGACCCCGGGCTTACCACCACCTCGCGCACGCCATAACGCACCAGTTCATCGAAGAACACCGAAAGAAACAGCGCCGCATCAGCGCTCACTTCGCTTTTAGGCACAACCCACCTCTTCCCCGTCAAAGGCGGTCAAAATAGTTTTAAGCTTGCTGTCTATTTCGTCGTATTCCGCACGCGCATCGCTGCCGGCCACGATGCCGCACCCCGCATAGACCCACCCGGTTGCGCCATCGAAAACGCCGGAACGAATGGCCACCGCGTATTCTCCGTTGCCCGCGCCATCCACATAGCCACAGGCGCCGCCAAAAAAGCCGCGATTGTAAGCTTCAAGGTGTCGCAGCAACATCAGCGCTTCGCCCACCGGCGCCCCGCACAGCGCAGGCGTCGGATGCAGCTGCATGCGCAAATCATCAAGCGTCACCCCATCAAGCACCCGCGCCCGCACCGGGGTATATAAATGCTGGATGTGCTGCAAAGCCAAAATGCCAGGATCCTGGGGAATATCCACGTCATAGCAGGTACGCGAGAAAACTTCCCGCATAAAATCGACCACGTGGGCATGCTCGCGCAAGTTTTTCCGGTCCGCCAGCAGTGCTGCCGCATTGCGCGCACGCTGCGCTTCATCGTCGCCCGCCGCGCAGGTACCCGCCAAACACATGCTTTCCACCTGGTCGCCCTGCTTGCGCACCAGCAGTTCGGGGGTGCAGCCGCAAAAAAATACATCGCCGTAACGATACAGCAGCACCGTGCCGCGCGCCGGCCCATCTATCAGGTTCACCAGCGCATCCCGGGAAGAAAAGGGCTGGTCTGCCCGCAAAAATTGCCGCCGCGAAGGCACCACCTTGTCCACGTGCCCCGCATCGATGGCGCCCAACGCAAGATCCACCACACCTTGCCACGCCGCCGGCTCATCGGGCTCAAGGGTAAACGGCACGCTTACCCGCGTGCGGCGGGGGGCACAGGCAGCCTGGCGCACAAAGCGATCCACACGGCCTTCATACACCGGCCCCAAGCTGTTCACCTGCAAAAATACACCCTGCTCGTTTTCCACCAGCACCACTTCGGGCAGCATCAGCGCAAGGCGCGGAAACGCCGCAAACAGATTGTCGGTGGGCTTGGGATTGTGCGCATCGAAGCGATTGAAGGAAAAGAAAAAAGGCGGTAGCGGCGCTTTGCCCACCACCTCATACTCTACATCGGCAAGCGAGGGCACCGCCACGCAACGCCCCAGCCCCATAATGCGGCGCGCATACGATTTATCGTAGTAGACAAACTGGTCGGTAAACCCCTGCTGCAGCACGCAAAAAGCATCCACCATATCGCCCTCAAGCGCCACCGCATACGTATAAATCTTGGTCATCTCTGCCCCCTGCGCGGCAGCTAGATTTTATACATGAACTGGAAAACGTCTTCGCGTTGGATGATCGTTTGCACGCCGAGCGTTTCCCCCACCGCTTCAAGCTTTTCTTGCACGGTGTTAAAATCGCCGCGCGCTTCGTCAAGCGACACCATCATGGTCATCGAAAAAATGCCGCTTAAAATTGTCTGACTAATATCGTCGATATTAGCTCCGCATTCGGCCATTACCTGCGATACCGCAGCAACAATACCACTTCTATCCTTACCTAAAACCGATACGACACAACGCATGGGAATCCTTTCGTTTTCTTGACCGATACTCTAATGACGGGCAAACATAAGCGACAGCGCTTCGGAACGCGTCGTCTGATTGCGCGCAAAAATGCCCCGAACGGCGCTGGTGGTGGTTTGCGATCCCGCCTTTTTCACGCCGCGCATACTCATGCACAGATGCTCCGCTTCCAGCACGACAATGGCCCCTTGGGGGTGCAGCTGTTCGATCAGCGTATCGGCAATCTGCGAGGTCAGGCGTTCTTGCACCTGCGGCCTTTTTGCAAAAACGTCGATAAGCCGCGCCAGCTTTGAAAGGCCGCAAATATGCCCATCAGCTGCGGGAATATAAGCGATATGCGCCTTGCCGAAAAAGGGCGCCAAGTGGTGTTCGCACATCGAATAGAAGGGGATGTCGCGCACCAGCACCATTTCTTCGTGGTGTTCGTCAAACGTCGTTTCAAAAAACACCGCCGGATCCTGTGTCATGCCCGCAAAAATTTCCTCATACATCTTTGCCACGCGCGCCGGGGTTTTCTGCAAGCCTTCGCGGTCGGGATCTTCGCCAATCCCCTCTAAAATCATGCGAACGCCCTGTTCGATTTTGTTGGTATCCATGTTGTTCTTTCACTCGTTGCCAGTGGCGTTATCATACCATGTTAGCCGCAGCGGGAAAGCAACCCCGCGCGCACATCGCCGCTTCTACAAATCGATTTCCAGCGCCACAGGGCAGTGATCGCTACCAAAAACATCTGCATAAATGGCGGCCGCCTCAATGCGCGAAGCCACACTTTTGCTTACCATAAAATAGTCGATACGCCAGCCGACATTGTTCGCCCGGGCATTGGCGCGATAACTCCACCACGAATAAGCGTCCTCTTCGTAAGGGTGCACCTGGCGAAACGTGTCGACAAACCCCGCGCGCACCAGCTGCCCAAACTTGCCGCGCTCCTGATCAGAAAAGCCCGGTTTACCGCGATTGGGGCCGGGATGTTTCAGATCGATTTCGTTGTGCGCCACGTTGAAATCACCGCACATGATAACGGGCTTGGGGTCGCTTGCCGCATACCCCGCAGGCACTTCGCCCTGTTCAAGCCCCAAACAGAAATCGCGGAAGGCGTCATCCCAAGCCATGCGGTGATCGATGCGCGCCAGTTCGCCCTGAGCGTTGGGCGTATACACATCGACAAACCAAAAGGTGGGGAATTCCAGCGCACACACGCGCCCCTCTAAATCCAGTTCGGCAACGCCCACCTCGTGGATGGTTTGCAGGGGCTCCTCCCGCGAAAACACCGCTGTGCCCGAATACCCTTTGCGCTGCGCATAGCTCCAGAAATCGTGGTAGCCCGGCAGGTCAAGCTCGATTTGGCCCTCTTGCAGCTTCGTTTCCTGCAAGGCAACTATATCGGCATCGAAGGCGTCAAAAATATCCGTGAACCCTTTTTTGGCCACTGCCCGCAAGCCATTAACATTCCAAGAAACACACCGCATACCCGCTCCCTTCCCACTTGTTTTCGCTTCCCAGTATAGCCAAGATATAATCATTCTGTTGATGGCGCTACACTATCCCTGAATCTGCACTTGGGGAACTTCCTTTGAAAGCATCTGCACCTGCGCTAAGGTGGCACCGCAATAGCGCTGGATAAGTTGGGCAAGATCTTCGGTGGCGGCGCGCGCATCATCGCCCCGTTGGGGGTCGACGCATTCAACGATCAAGAAGGCGTTTTGCGTTGTATCGGTCAGCATGGTGCGCTGGCCATCGCGCCAGTTCCAACAGCGGCACACCGCACCCACATCATCAAGATAGCTCACTTCGCCGGGCAGTGTCGGGCTATCTTCCGCATCACCCAGCGCGCGAAAAACATCGCCGCCCTGCGTCACCCGCAAACGCAAATCGCCCACAAACGTATCAATGTCTTCCCCACCACACGGCAGCGCATAGCGCAAGGAAACCGCGTTATAAAGATCAACCAGCGGCGTAATGCGTCCCACTTCATTACCTTTCGACACGCGCTTCAGCAGGTTTTCAATCGATGAGCGCGCGCCCTTTTTCGTCTTGAATTTCTGGTAGGCATCGCGCCACACCGCAACCACTTCGTTTTCGCTGATGGTATGCGAAGGCAAAAATCGCAGCGCCTCGCGGTTTTCCTGTGCCAGCAAAGCCCCTATTTCCGCATCATGGGCAGCTCTCACCGCTTCTGCCGGCTGCAAGCCCTCCGCCACGACGATGCCAATGTGCGCATCCGGAAACAAATCCCAAAACGACTGTTCGATAATAAAGCGCTTCACGTAAGCCTCCTTTTTGCTTTCGCTTCATCCTACCCGAGGCTCTGGGTAATGCAAGCCTTAAGGAAGCCGATTGCTTTGCCCCCGCGCAAGAAACAAAATGAGACCGTTTCCCAACGCGAAGGTCGGGGCGTGTCTCATTTGCTCTGGCTTCCTACACTTTAATACATACGCACGCGCACTAAAACTTTCCTGGCGCACGCTCGCACTCACGCTCGCACGCAAGCGTGCTAGTAGCCTTCGATATCTTCTTCCGTCACGCGGCCGCGGAAGGTGCGATAGATTATCACGTGGTAAATCAGCACAAGCGGCAAACCGACGCAGGTGATAATCGTCATCCACATCAGCGACAGCTCAGATGATG
>JAVWGW010000056.1:0-9562 GCA_036640375.1 Raoultibacter sp.
CGAAGCAGGCGGGCCTAGCGGTGAAGTGCGGGAAGTTTTCTTTGGCGGGCAACGGCAAAACGATCATCGGCGGCATCGACCGCAGCTTCATCAAAGTCGTTGCCGACGAAGCAGGCACCCTCATCGGTGCACAGCTTATGTGCGGAAACGCCACCGACATGGTGGGCGAATTTGCGCTGGCCATCGCGCAGGGCTTAAGCGTGGAACAAGCAGCCGCCGTCGTGCGCGCCCCCCCCACCGTTGTAGAAGCTGCGGGTGGCGCGCGTGAAGCACTGCTTGGCGGCGGCATCCACGCGATGCCGAAGAAAAAGCGGGCGCACTAGACAAGGCGGCAAGCGGCGCGGCAAGCGGCGCGGCAAGCACGCGATTTTCTAGTAGGCTTCGTCCAAACTGGCATGGGCATAGGCATCGGTTTCCAAGCCGAAAAACTGCTGCCTGCCAAAGCGATCAAGCGCCACAAGCGCAATCATGCCCGCGTTATCGGTGCAGGCCGAAAACGGGGGCATCGTCAGCCGCACGCCCTGCTGAGCGCACATGATTTCATAGGCTGCGCGCAAGGCCGGATTGGCCGCCACGCCGCCACCCAGGCAAAACTCGCGCGCACCCGTTTGCTCAAGCGCCGTTTTCGCCTTCGCCACCTGCACATCTATAACCGCCTGCTGAAAGCTGGCCGCAATATCGGGTATGTTAAGCGGACGGGCCGCCGCCTGTTCCTTATTGATGTAGGTGGTAACCGCCGTTTTCACGCCCGAAAGCGAGAAGCGCAAATCATGCGAATGCAGCATCGCACGGGGAAAATCAATGGCCTGCGGGTTGCCCTTGGCCGCATATTCAGAAATGATCGGCCCGCCCGGATAGCCCAAGCCTAAAGCTTTTGCCACCTTATCAAAGGCTTCGCCCACCGCATCATCCAAGGTGGACCCTAAGATTTCGTAATCGCCCCAGGCCTTCACATGCACCAACATCGTGTGCCCACCCGAAACAAGGGACACCACCAAAGGCGGCGCAATATCGGGCGTTGCTATCTTGTTCGCATACAGGTGGCCTTCAAGGTGATTGACGCCGATAAAGGGAATCTGTGCACCCCACGCCGCCGCCTTCGCAAACGCGACACCCACAACCAGAGCCCCCACCAGGCCAGGCGCATAAGTGACCGCCACGGCATCCAAATCGCGCCAACGCAGCTGCGGCAAGCCCAAACGCGCTGCCGCCACTTCAAGACACTCCTGAGTAACGCCACAGATAGCTTCCACATGCTTGCGACTGGCGATTTCGGGGACAACGCCGCCAAAGCGCGCATGAAAATCAATCTGGGAAGCCACCACATCAGAAACAAGCTGCCCGCTGCCCTCAATTAAGGCTGCCGCCGTTTCGTCGCACGAAGATTCGATGGCCAAGATAAGCGGCTTTGCGCCGCCGCCAAGCGCGCCATCCGCGCCGGGCAGCGCACCGGCATCGTTGTGAAGCTGCAGCGCCATACCCGCCACATCGTTGCCGGAAAGCGGCAAAGGCCCTTCCATAATCAGCGCATCCTCGCGGTTTGGGTAATAGCCCGGCCGCGTGCCAAGCGCATAAAACCCAAGGTCACGATAGAAGGCCTGGGCACCTTCATTGGAAGCCCGCACTTCAAGCGTCGCATCGCGCGCACCCAAATCGCGCGCATCAGCCGCCAAGCGCGCCAACAATTCCCGCGCAATCCCCAAGCGACGACAAGCCGGGTCGGTGGCAACTTTCAGCACCTGAACCCGTCCATCAACCACCCACCCCCCCGCATACCCCACCAGCACCTGCGAAGCTGCGGCGTACGCCGCCCACCAAATGCGGTCGGGGCGATGCAGTTCGTCGGCAACCAGGGCCACGCTCCACGCATCATCTGCCATCGCGCACGCATCCAAACGCGCCACTTCGGCGGCGTGCGCCGCATCCAGCGGCCTATACACGATGCCCGCGGCATCCGCCTGGGCATTCGCAATCGTCACATCGTTTGCGCGCGCTTGCCTATCGGCGCGCAAGCCGGGTTCTTGCACCCCGCTTACCAAATCTCGGGGGTCGTTTTTCGCCAGGCGAATGCGCTCGTTTTCTTCCGCATCCGACATGCGCGTGTATACGGGCAGCGCCAGGCCGGGGTCGCCCGCCGCCCTATCGTAGGGGTCAAGCGCAGCCGCGCGCCACGCCGCCTGCGCCGCCAACAGCAGGCCTGAACCCGTGGGCGCCCACAAGGGCTCTTCGGCAAAGGTGCCGCAGGGTTCAAACACATCGGCATACTTCACCAGCGCATCGCCCGCCACAAGCAAGCAGGGATCGCCGGCCAAAAAATCCCCCGCCGCCGCAGCGCGCATCACGCAATCGGCACTGTGGCGCACCACGCCCGCATCTTCGAGGGTATAGCGCACCGGATAAACTTCCTTGCGCATGGCGTCGGCCACCACGGCAACTTCGCCGCGCACGGCGCTATCCCAAAGCTTCCACGCAATCGCATCAAGGGTGGACACCCCCCACAGGGGCACTTCCAAAGCGCTGGCCATACCCTTGGCGGTGGCCATGCAGATGCGCACGCCCGTAAACGAACCCGGGCCGCGGCCGCACACAACGCAGGCGATACGCTCACGCGCGATGCCCAACTGGGCTAATAGGGCATCAATGCGGGGCAGAAGCTGGGTATTCGATGCCCGGTGGGCGGCCGCTTCGCTGCTGGCAATGCAGGTGATGGTGCGCGAAGCTGCGTCGAGGCTGCCCACGCCTAAAGCAATCGTTTCATTTGCCGTGTCGAAGGCCAGCACGATGTTTTGTGTTGCAGTATTCACTTTGCCTCTTGCTCGTTTTCGGGGTCGATTAACATTCAAAGTCTGCCGCTGTTTTTTGCAGGCGCGAACGCGAATCGTTCGCCCACAAAAACACAAGACGACGGGCGCGTTCACCGAAGGCCTGCACATGCACATAACGCAGGTCTTCTTCGCCCACGCACAAAGCGATGTTCACATAATCGAAGGGCGTGGTGCCGGGGAACTTATCGCCCCATTCCACAAAAGAAACGCCGTCGCCTTCCAGCGTTTCAAAGTAAGCTATATCTTCCAAATCTTGCGGCGTTTCAAGACGATACAAGTCGAAGTGATACAGGGGCAAATCGCCTTCGGTGTAAGAAATCATCAGGTTGAAGGTGGGGCTTGTTACGGGGTCGGCCACATGCAAGGCCGCTGCAACCCCCTGCACAAATTGGGTTTTCCCTGCGCCTAAATCGCCGGAAAGCAGCACCACATCGCCCGGCCGCAAATGCGGTGCCAGCGTTGCCGCCAGTTGCTTTGTCGCTTCGGGCGAAGTGGTTTTGCGCAGGTATGAAAATCCATTAGCCATGCTGCCTATTGTAGCGCACCAAGGCCTTGCGCGGCACACACCGTTTGTTCCATCGTTGTGGAAGTGGTCACCGATCCCAGGCCGCCCGGCACCGGGGTGATGGCGCCCACGATCGGTTCGACGGCGGCAAAATCGACATCGCCGCAAAACACGCCCTCGGCATCGAAGTTGATGCCCACATCAAGCACGGTTTGCCCCGCCGTGAAGTATGCGGCACCAAAGGCCCGCGCGCGCCCCGTGGCACAGATCACAATGTCGGCGGCGCGCGTTATTTCCGCTAGATTTTCGCTGCGCGAATGGCACAGGGTCACACTCGCATTGCGCCGCAGCAGCATCATGGCCACCGGCTTGCCAATCACCAGCGAACGCCCCACCACCACAGCCCGCTTGCCCTGCACGGGAATCTGGTAGAAATCAAGCAGGCGCAGGCAAGCAGCCGCCGTGCACGGGGGAAATCCCTCGTCGGAATCGGTGAATACCCCCGCCAGCGATGTTTGCGAAATCCCGTCAATATCTTTGGCAGGAAGCAGGCGATTGCACACCGCGCGTTCGTCGATGCCGGCGGGCAGCGGGCGAAACAGCAGGCAGCCCTGCACGGAATCATCGGCATTTACCTGGTCAATCACGGCTTCAAGCTGATCCTGCGTCGCATCTGCGGCAAGCTCAACAAGCACGGTGCCCATACCCAAAGCTTCCGCACGCTTCACGGCCGTGCGTTCATAACTGACGTCATCGGGCCGCGCACCCACACGCACTAGCGCCAAGGTGGGCACGCGGCCTGCGGCACTCAGCGCCTCAATGCGCGGCAGCAAGGCATCGGCCATCGCCGCCACAACCTGCTTGCCACTCAAAAGTTTTGCCATAAACTAGCTAATCTCCTCTAAAACATAGCGGTACAGTTGGTCCGCCTTCGCGGAGTGCGTGGCAATCAGCTCTGTGGCTTCGGTGCTAAAACGCTGGGCAAGCTGCGCGTCGCTTAGGGATGCCACGTTGATGAACACGTTGAGGGATGCCCCCTGCAGTGCCGCCTTCGCAAACAAAACCGCCACGCCCACATCGGAAAGCGCCAAGCGGCTGCCGTTGTAGGCCAAAAAATCGGCAAGCTCTATCACGCGGCCGCAGTTGCGCATAATGGCCAGCGGCACTTCGCAGGCATCCACCAAGGCCAGCTGAAGTGCTGCTTCCTTCGCCGCGCACTCTTGTTGCGTTGCACGCGGAAGGCCGTAGGCGGCCGCCAAGGGGGCAAAGGCTGCGGCGTCTTCTTCTATCTGTTCCAACAAGCGCTCGCGCACATCGGCCAGGCGTTCTAAGGTGATGTACACTTCGGCTTCCACCGCAGCATATTTTTTCTTGCCCACCGTTAAGTTGCCCACCATCGAAGCTAACGCGGAAGCCAGCGCGCCGCAATAGGCCGAAGCCCCGCCACCGCCGGGCGTGGAAGCTTTACTGGCCAAGGCGTCGATAAACTCACGATCGATCAGGGGTTTTTGGCACGCCACCTTTAGAACAACCCGGAAATTTTGCCCGCGGCATCCACATCGATGCGACACGCCGCTGGTTCTTTGGGCAGGCCTGGCATGGTCATAATGTCGCCCGTAAGCGCCACCACAAAGCCAGCCCCCGCAGAAACTTTCACTTTGCTCACGGTAATGCGAAAGCCGCGCGGTGCCCCCAACAGCGTTTGATTGTCGGAAAAGCTGTACTGCGTTTTGGCCATGCATACCGGCATATCCCCAAAGCCCAGCGCTTCTAGCTGCGCTATTTCCTTGCGCGCAGCAGGCATAATATCCACGCCATCGGCGCGATAGATGCGCGTGGCGATCGCTTCGATTTTCTCGGTCAGGCTCACATCGCTTTCATAGGAAAACGAGAAATTATTGGGTTCTTCGCACAGGCGCACCACTTCTTCTGCCAGCGCAACGCCGCCGCGGCCGCCTTTTTCCCACACTTCAGAAAGCGCCACATTAACGCCAAGTTCCTTACATTTGGCTTCCACCAAGGCAAGTTCGGCTGCGGTATCGGTGGGAAACTTATTGATAGCAACCACGCAGGGCAGCTGATACACCTTTGTGATGTTTTCAACATGCTGCAACAAATTGGGCAGCCCCGCTTCAAGTGCGACAAGGTTTTCGTTGTTCAAATCGGCGCGCGCCACACCGCCGTGATTTTTCAGCGCACGCACCGTGGCCACGATAACAACGGCATCGGGCGCAAGATCGGCCAGGCGGCATTTGATGTCCAGGAATTTTTCCGCACCCAAATCGGCACCGAAACCGGCTTCCGTCACGCAGTAATCGCCCAGCGCCATAGCCATGCGCGTGGCCATGATGGAATTGCATCCGTGGGCAATGTTGGCGAAGGGGCCGCCGTGCACAAACGCGGGCGTGCCTTCCAAAGTTTGCACCAAATTGGGCTTGAGGGCATCTTTGAGCAGGGCCGTCATGGCCCCCTGCGCCTGCAAATCACCTGCGGTAATAGGCGCATCTTCGCGCGTGTAACCCACCACGATGCGGCTGAGGCGGTCCTTCAAATCAAGGATGGATGTGGCCAGGCAGAAGATGGCCATGATCTCGCTTGCCACCGTGATGTCAAAGCCGTCTTCGCGCGGCACACCGTGCGCTTTGCCGCCCATGCCATCAACAATGTTGCGCAGCTGGCGGTCGTTCATGTCGACGCAGCGCTTCCAGGTAATCTTGCGCACATCGAAGCCCAGCGCGTTGCCCTGCTGAATGTGGTTGTCGATCATGGCCGCCAGCAAATTGTTGGCAGCACCGATGGCGTGGAAATCTCCCGTGAAGTGCAAGTTGATATCTTCCATGGGCACCACCTGGGCGTATCCACCACCCGCAGCACCCCCCTTTACGCCAAACACGGGGCCCAACGACGGTTCGCGCAGGGCCACCACAACATTTTTCTCAATCAGAGAAAGGGCGTCGGCCAAGCCAACGGTTGTGGTGGTTTTGCCTTCGCCCGCGGGCGTGGGGTTGATGGCTGTTACCAAGATAAGCTTGCCGGGCGCATGCTTTTCGTTGACAAGAAGGTTGTAGTCGACCTTTGCCTTATAGTTGCCATAAAGTTCCAGGTATTCATCTGCAACCCCGACCCGCGCTGCGATCTCGGTAATTTTTTCAGGGGTCGTTGCTTGGGCAATTTCAATGTCAGATAGCACGTCGGGCCCTCACTTTCTTTGGTGTTCGGTGTTTTTTAACGGATGAATCGATTCTACTTCGTTTCTTGCTCAAAAATCATGCGCAGTCCCTGTAAGGTCAATTCGGAGTTTATTTCGGTCACTGTCGCACACAAAGGCGCGATACTCGTGGCCAAACCACCCGTTGCAACAACGGGGGCCTCATAGCCCAACTGGGCAAACACACGGCGAATAAGACCGTCGACGCGATCGACTTCGCCATAGACAATGCCCACCTGCATCGTTTCGGCCGTCGTGCGGCCAATGGCGGTGTGGGGGTCTTCCAGTTCGATGGCCGCCAGGCGCGCAGCACGGCTGAACAGGGCGTTCATTGATGTTTCCACACCGGGGGCAATGATGCCGCCCACGAAGCACCCTTCCGCGTCGATGACTTCCATATTGGTCGCCGTGCCAAAATCAACCACGATAACCGGTGCGCCATACAGCGCGCGCGCCGCCACCGCATCGGCAATGCGGTCGGCACCTATTTCGTGGGGGTTGGCGTAAGAAGTCGAAAACAGCGGCTGCGCGCTTTCAAAATTGACCGTGCGCGTTTCGTGGCCAAACATCGCCCTGCCCACTTCCGACCAGCGATCGGTTAGCGCGGGGACCACCGAAGCAAGCACAACGCCGTCGATGGCGCGCGGGGCAATTTCCTGCGCCAAAAATAGGCCACGTAACTTTAGGCGCAGTTCATCGGTGGTGTGGATGGCGTTTGTGGAAACGCGCCACATGTGCCGCAGCTGGTCACCTTCGTATATTCCCAGCACCGTTTGCGTGTTGCCCACGTCGATTGCAAGTAACATATTTTTAACAATCCCCCTTTTAGCAGGTCTTTGCGAAGCGCTCTTTTTCTCGCATGCTATCATATGGGGCACGTAAATAAGTGCTTCAACGGCGCCCCTTGGGCAGAATGCCAACGAAACGCACAAAGGACCACTCATGAAAAGAGCAGCCATGGCCGAAGAACCCGCGCGCATCCTTATCGTGGACGACGAACCTTCCATTACCGAATTCGTCAGCTATGCCATGAAGAAAGAGGGCTTTGCGGCCGACGTGGCAGCTGATGGCGAAAAAGCGCTGGAATTGCTGGGCGCCCACCCCTACGACCTGTTCATTTTAGACATCATGCTTCCCGGCATGGATGGCTATGAACTGTGCCGCCGCATCCGTTCAAAAACTTCGGCACCCGTGCTGTTTTTATCGGCGCGCGACACCGAATTGGATAAAGTGGTCGGCCTTGAAATTGGCGGCGACGATTACCTGGCCAAACCCTTCGGCGTGCGCGAACTGCTTGCCCGCGTTCGCGCACTTCTGCGCCGCGGTTCGGGGGCTGAAATGACCCCGGGCAGCCACGCCATCACCGCAAGCGGCATCACCCTTAACGAAGATGCCCACACGGCCACCGGTGCGGCCGGCGATATTGAATTGACGCCGCGCGAATTTGAGCTGTTGGCCAGCCTGATGAAAAGCGCCGGCAAAGTTGTTTCGCGCGAAGATTTGCTGCGCGACGCCTGGGGCTGGGAATACTTAACCGAAACGAAAACGGTTGACACCCACATCAAGCGCTTGCGCGATAAAATTGAAGTGGCGGGCTACGACCCCAGCCTGGTGGAAACCGTGCGCGGCTACGGCTACCGCTTCAAGCTGTAGCTTCGGTTTGCGGCGGTAACACCATCAAGCATCTTTCAACATACTTTTCGCTTTTGGCAACACTGCTTACGGTGCTGGCGTGTACCGTCTGCATCACCGTGGGTGTTTTGTTTTGGGGGGCACAACCCTTACTGTATATTATGCTGCTGCCCGCAGGCGTTGCTGTATTTGTGATAAGCCTGATCATCGGCCATTTTTTGGCACAGCCCTTGCGCGACGTGCACCGTAAAATTATGGCGGTGCGCCAGGGCAACACCTGCATCGATTTTTCCCCCACCGAAGACCTCTACGAAGCCGACGTGTTGGCGCTGGATTTCAAAGAGCTGTGCGAAACGGCACGCGCGCAACGCAACGACCTTTCAACCAAAAAGGAACGCCAAACAGCCTTCATTAGCGATGTTGCCCATGAATTGCGCACCCCCCTAACGGCCATCAGGGGAAACGCCGAAATTTTGCTGGACCCCGATTTGCCCGAAGAACTCCACACAAAATTCTGCACCATCATCATCAACGAAAGCGAACGCTTATCGCGCCTTTCCAACGACCTTTTAACGCTGCAACACATAGAAGAAGACACCACCCCGATGGAACTTAAGCGCATCAACTTGAAAAACCTGGCGCAAGAAGTGATTGACATGCTGGGTCCCATTTTGAACCAGCGAGAAGCGCACACCCGCGTTGTCGGTGAAGCACCCGACGTACTGGGCAACCCCGATCGCCTGAAGCAAGTTATGGCAAATCTTACAGAAAACGCCAGCCGCTTTATCGATGTGGGCGGGCACATCACTATCGAACTCTATGGCTTGGATGATAAATCCATCATCACCGTAAAAGATGACGGCTGCGGCTTCGGGGCCATCGACCCCAACCTGCTGTTCGACCGCTTCTATCGCACCGACACTTCCCGCTATCGCGGCACCGGCGGCACCGGCCTGGGCCTTGCCATCGTGAAATCGGCGGTCGAAGCACACGACGGCACCGTCGTAGCCTTCAACCGCCCCGAAGGCGGCGCCTGCTTCCTTATCGCCCTACCCTCCATCCCCCCAGAACTCTAACGCAGCGCGCAAGCAATAGCGCTAAGCAACTATTGATCGCTGAAAATCCCCAGAGCCAGAATCAAAACAAAAGGTGGTGACAGAAGAGTAATCCCTGATCAACCCCTAAAACAAGTTTGCCGAGAGATAACCCTCAGCGCTTGGATGTCGCATCCGAAAATACAATCAAGCACTTTATGCCACGTTGCAAATCGCACGGCAATGCATGCGAGATAGCACATGAAGAATCCCCGCGAGCTACATAGAGAAGGTTGCTTCGCAGGTTTACCTTCCCAGCTACCAAACAGACTGCACAACTCAACAATAAAACTGCCTT
>JAVWGW010000057.1:0-9310 GCA_036640375.1 Raoultibacter sp.
GTGCGCGGGGATTCCATGATAGAAGCGGGCATCAACGACGGGGATTATGTGGTTGTTAAAGAACAGCCCTATGCGAATAACGGTGAAATTGTTGTTGCTTTAATTGATGATGGCGCCACGGTTAAGCGCTTTTATAAGGAAAGCAATCGCATACGCTTGCAGCCGGAAAACTCATCGATGGATCCCATCTATACCACCGATTGCACCATTGCCGGCAAGGTGGTCGCTCTGTTTCGGCGCATGTAACACAAAGGCTTTGAACGCATCGGCAAATGCGGCCGGCACCTGCATCGTAAGATGGGTGCCCTCTTCGGTGTGTCCAGTTGTAATAATGCGGCAACGCTCGTGGGCAAGCGAAACAGTGTCACCGCGGTCGTAGGGAATAAGCACTTCAAGTAAAACATCCTGGGAAGCGGCTGACCAGGCAACATGGGCAACCAGTTCATCAAGCCCTTGCTTTTCTAGGGCGGAAACGAATAGGGCATCTTTATAGCGCGCGCCCAAAGCTTCCCGCTGATCATCTGTGAGCACATCAATTTTATTAAAAACACTCACGCTGCCTATTTTATGTGCGCCTATTTGATCGAGCACTTCATTTACGGCGGTAATCTGTGCCGCATAATCTTGGGAGGAAGCATCTATAACATGCAGGATAAGGTTTGCGCCCAGAATTTCATCTAAGGTTGATTTGAAGGCTTCGATAAGGGTTGTGGGTAGTTTTTGGATGAAACCAACCGTATCTGTCAGCGTGATTTCCCTGCCTTCGGGCAATACGAAGCGTCGCGTGGTGGAATCGAGGGTGGCAAATAATTTGTCGTAACTAAGCACCTTGGCATCGGTGAGTGCATTGAGCAAGCTTGATTTACCCGCATTGGTATACCCCACAAGAGCCACGCGGAAAATGCCGCTTTCTGCACGCGTTTTGCGCTGAAGCTGACGGTTTTCATTCAAATCAGCAAGCTCGCGCTTGATGGCCGTAATACGCTTGCGCACCATGCGCCGGTCAACTTCCAACTGGCTTTCACCTTCACCAAAGCGTGACCCGACACCGCCGCCCATGCGGTTTGACGCCAGATGTGCCCACATGCCGCGCAGCCGGGGCAACAGATACTGGTTTTGCGCCAAACGAACCTGCAAGCGCCCTTCTTTGCTGGTGGCGTGCAATCCGAAAATATCAAGAATAAGCGCCGTACGATCGATTACCTTCACATCCCCGGAAACTATCTTTTCTAAATTTGCCTGCTGGGAAGGGGTGAGTTCATCATCGAATATAACGATATCCGCAGCAAGGGACCGGCACAAACCGGCAACTTCTTCCGCTTTGCCGCTGCCGATAAATGTGCGAGGATTAGGAGAATTGAGCTTTTGCGTTGTTGATCCGACCACCTGCGCGCCTGCCGTATCGGCAAGACGTTCAAGCTCTGCAAGACTTTCCTCAAGTGGCCACACGGTATTTCCGCGATCGATGCCAACAAGGATTGCGCGTTCGCGCGGCTGATCTGTTTCAAAATGTTTTGTATGCGACATGGAATACCCTGGGGCCCTACATGCTTTCTTTGATGCGCTTGATTGCTTCGAGCAAAAGATGGTCGGGAGTGGTAAGCGAAATGCGGATGAACCCTTCCCCATCAGGGCCGTAACCGCTGCCGGGGGTAACGATAACGTGGGCGCGCTCTAAGAGCTGAGTAGCAAATGATTCGGAAGTATAACCTTGCGGCACCTTTGTCCAGATATAGATAGTGGCCTTGGGTGCCTGGCAATCCAAGCCGATTGCCTGCAAGGCATCGACAACAAGATCGCGTCGGCGCTGATAGAGGGTACACATATCCGCTATGCAATCTTGGGAGGCGCTCATTGCCACAATAGCAGCTTCCTGAACTGCGGTGAACTGGCCGGAATCAAGGTTGTTTTTGATGGTGCCTAAAGCCTGCACGGCCTGTTTGTTTCCGCAGGCAAACGCGATGCGCCAACCGGTCATGTTGTAGGCTTTGGAAAGGCTGAAAAACTCGATGCAACATTCTTTGGCGCGGGGGCGCTCAAGAATGGAAGGTGCCACATAGCCATCGAAGCAAATTTCGCTATAGGCGTTATCGTGAGCCAGCAAAATGTCGTGTTTAATGCAGAAATCTATGGCGCGATCAAAATATTCGTCGGTGGCAATGGCACCGGTCGGATTGTTGGGATAGCCAAGAAACATGATTTTCGCTTTGGCTAAAACATCTGCGGGGATATGATCAAAATCGGCAAGAAAACCGTTTTCGGCTTTCATGGGCATGAAGTAGGTATGGGCGCTTTGGAGCGTGGCGCCACCCGAATATACAGGGTAGCCAATGGAAGGGGCAAGCACGTAATCGCCGGGGTCAACAAAAGCGGTATGCAAGTGCGCGATACCTTCTTTGGACCCAATCAGGGCAAGCACTTCCGTTTTGGGGTCAAGGCTGACGTCAAAGCGCTTCTTCATCCAGTCGGCGCAGGCGCTGCGATAGGCCAAAGACCCTGCATAATCGGGGTATTGATGGTTTTCAGGTTTGCGGATGGCTTCGGCCATGGCGTCCACTATGTGGGCCGGGGTGGGCATATCGGGGTCCCCGATACCCAGAGAAATGACATCGATACCCTGTGCCTTGAGCGCATCGCGCTTCTTGTCGATGGTGGCAAACAGATAGGGGGCCATATGGTTTAAGCATTCAGCGGTTTTCATGAAGAAAGTTCCTTTCAGTGGGAAGTTGGGCTGCAAAACAGCCCTTGATGAGGGTGGAAATTGTATCAATTTATGCGATAGCTGCCCGTAAAGCTTTCTTTTGCGGGACCGCGCATGTACACGTGGTCATTTTCATCCCATTCAATCGCGAGATCGCCGCCGCGCAGGTGCAGGGTATTTTCGCACGCAGAACGCTTGGTGAGAGCAGCGGCCACCAGCGTTGCGCAGGCACCCGTACCGCAGGCAAGTGTCTCGCCGCAGCCGCGCTCAAATACACGCATGGTAATGCTGCCATCGGGTTCGATGACGGCAAATTCAACATTTACCTTTTCGGGAAACGCGGGATGGGATTCAAAGAAAGCGCCTATATTATCCAGGCGCAGCTGTGCGAGCGCTTTATCGGCAGCGGCGGCAAACAGGGCATCGGGCAGCCCTGCCAGGTTATCAAGAAAACAGACAGCGTGGGGGTTTCCCATGGAAACGCAGGTGAAGCAGAAGGTGCCCCAGGGTGAATCCAGGCAGGCTTCCCGCACAAAATCACGCCCTTGAGGGGATTGCGCGTTAGCCGCAAGGGCAACCGGCACGCGCGCGGGATCGAGGATGGGGTGACCCATATCGACAACCGCTTCGCACAGGCGATCATGTTCGTCTAAAGTAAAGCGAATGCTGCGCGAGCCTGCCAGGGTGTCGGCAATAAAACATTCCTCACTTGAGGAAACGAAACCACGATCAACAAGATACTTGGCAAAACAGCGTATGCCATTTCCGCACATTTGTGAAAGGCTGCCATCGGAATTGATGTAGTGCATGTAGGCTACGCACTCGGGATTTTGGGAGGGGCGCACTAAAATAACCCCGTCGGCCCCAATACCGAAGTGGCGATCGCACATGAGCATCACCTGTTGCGGCGTAAGCTCTCGTTCGCGGGAGAAATCGTCGATAACGATAAAATCGTTTCCCAGCCCGTGAAGCTTAACAAAATCCAGTTCCATGTGCATCCATCCTTCGTGTTTGACCTGTGCCTATTGTAACAATTCAGCGCATGCTTGATCGAGCAGTTGTGTACTATCCAGTGATTCTGCGCAAAGCCAATGGATGCGCGTATCGCGGCGAAGCCAGGTTCGCTGCCGCTTTGCATAGCGATGCGACGCTATTTTTATCCGTTCGATGGCGTAATCAAGCGAAGTTTCACCTTCAAGCGCTGCAACTATTTCCTTATAACCTATCGCTTGATGGGCGGTGAGGCCTGCACGAAACCCCTTGGCAAGCAGCGTTTTCACCTCATCGACCAAACCCTCTTCGATCATGGCATCAACCCGCTGGTCTATGCGCGCATTGAGCAGGGCGGTGTCGTAGGCAAGACCCAGAAAAACGGCCGGCACCGCTTGATGCATGGTTGAAAAACCTGCATGCACCGAAGCGTAGTTGGTGCCTTCGGCAAGCAGTTCAAAAGCGCGGATAACCCGGCGGGTATTGTTGGGATGAATAAGCGCTGCTGAAGCGGGGTCTTCCTGATCAAGCAGCTGCCACAAGGCCAAAGCACCTTCTTCTTGCGCCAGGTGCGCGTAGTGGTCGCGCACGGGATTACCTTCCTGCTGACCACGGGGAAAGTCGTAATCGTCAATGGCGGCACGCACGTAAAGCCCCGTGCCCCCACACAAAATCGATCGCTTGCCACGCGCATCGGCATCAGCAAAACACCTGCGAGCAAGGTCTTGAAAGAGAGCTGCCGAATAGGGGGTTCCCGGATCACAAATATCAAGGCCATGATAGGGCACGCTGCGTTGTTCGGGCGCAATCTTGCCCGTGCCAATATCCATCCCCCGATAAATTTGCATGGAATCAGCACTGACTACTTCCCCATCGAACTTTTCGGCCAAGGCCTGAGCAAGCGCCGTTTTTCCTGTTGCCGTTGGCCCCACAACACAGATAACCGGAAGCTGTAAGGCAAGAAGGTCACCCATGAATGATCAGCGCACACTTTCGGAAGGATCGCCCGGCAACCCGGCAACGATATCCCCCACCAGATACCAGGTTTTTGCTTGCGTTATGGCAACGCGCAAGGTGGTGCCCGCCAAAGAAGCCGCATCAAGCGAAGGCGGGATTGTGGCATGAACGGTCTGATTTTTCGGGCTTTTGCCTGTCAAGATGTGTGCATCGCGCTTCGAGGCACCTTCCACCAGCACTTCCACGACACGGCCCTCATCACTTTGATTTTGTTCCCAAGCCTGCTGTTGCACCAGTTCAAGCAGGCGATCGAAGCGCTGCTGCACAAGGGCATGCGGTGTATCATCAACGAGGGAGGCCGCCGGTGTACCTTCGCGCTTTGAGTAAATAAAGGTGAAAACCTGGTGGTAGCCCACTTGTTTTACCAGGTCATAGGTTTCCTGGAAATCCTGTTCCGTTTCGCCAGGAAAGCCGACAATAATATCGGTTGAAAGGGCGCAATCCGGGCAAGCGCGGCGCACCTTCGCAATCAAATCAAGGTAGTGTTCGCGGGTATACTTGCGATTCATGGCTTCCAAAATGCGATTGGAACCCGATTGGACGGGAAGATGCAGCGCCGGCATCAAATGTGGCAGGGTGGCAAAGCGCTCGATGACGGCATCCGTTAAATCTTTCGGGTGGCTTGTGGCAAAACGAATGCGCTCGATTCCGGTTTCATGCACCGCATCAAGCACCGCCGCAAAGCGGGCTTCCCCATACAAATCGTGTCCGTAGGAATTCACATTTTGACCCAGGAGGGTTATTTCTTTTACTCCAGCATCGACAAAAGCTTGTGCTTCGGCAGCTATGTCATCAAGTGGTCGTGATTTTTCGCGCCCGCGCACGTAGGGCACAATGCAGTAGGTGCAAAAATTGTTGCAGCCGATAGTAATGGGCAACCAGGCTGCCCAGGCATGTTCACGATCAAGCGGTAGATCGGTGGCAAACTCGGTCGATTCTTCGCGCACTTCAACGTGGTGGCCCCCCGATTCCAGCGCTGCCTGTAAAAGCTGGGGCAGCGAAGAGAGGTTATGTGTGCCAAATACAACATCAAGATGCGCAAGCGCGTCCACGAGCTTTTCGCCATCGCGCTGCCCTATGCAGCCACCAACAGCAATGATTCGTTTGGCAACGGGAGCGTCGGGGCGCAAAGGAAGGTTTTTAAGGGAAGCAACCTGCCCCATAAGGCGCACATCGGCCGCTTCACGCACGCAGCATGTCATGAAAATAACGATATCGGCTTCTTCATAGGTGTGCACTTGCAGCGCGCCGAGCACTTCAAGCGTGCCACAGATGCGTTCTGTGTCGTGCTTATTCATTTGACAGCCAAAGGTGCGCACGCAAAACGTTTTGTTTGTAAGGGGAAAGTGCATAGCAATCACCAACTACTAAACGTGAGCAAGGGGCGGGCAAGCAACATCATTCTCACGCGGCTTGAAGCCTTCACGCGCGCCACGAGGTTCGACGCTAAAGCGGATGGCGGTGCGGTATTCCCCTTCAATCACGATATCGGTAAAGGCGGGAATACACACTATTTCGATGCCGACCGGTGAGAGAAAACCGCGCGATATGGCAATGGCTTTTACTGCCTGATTGACAGCACCTGCGCCAACGGACTGGATTTCGACACAGACGCCATCTTTTACCATGCCAGCGATGGCACCCGCCACAGAAGCGGGGGAAGATTTTGAAGAGACTTTGAGGCAGCCGATCTCGGGCTGCTTTTCGTGTGTTTGCACAGCACATATCCTTTGTTTGTTCAATAGTCCGTCTTGGGTGCGTTTAAGTGATTTGTTGTATGCCGCAAAAGCAAGGAAGTGCTTTAAAAATCTTGTTTACAATTTTATCCATTCAGCTTCGTTTGTGCAACTTATCGCACCTTTTGCACAGGAATATGTATGGTAATACCATCGCTTCTGACAGTGATGCTGGGGTCAACCGCTGGATCAAGATAATAGTCGCGCGCAAGAGCTTGGTAGGCTTGGGTTATATGCGCTGCAAATTCCTGTAAATCATCAGAGGAAAGCTTTAAGCCCCGCTTGTCTTTGTCGCGCATTTTGAGCGACTTTGCACCACCCTGGAAAGGAGAGGTACCCTGTGGCGTTACCACGGCAAGCGTTTGCGTGAGTGCTTCAAGTGGTTTTATTTCGCCGTCAAGAATGCGCCGCGAGCTCCGTTCGGAAAGCACGAGCCCTATCGTAGCTGCAAGGCGCGTGAATTCTGCAGGGTCGGCGGCAGTGCACAGGCGCTTTACTAAGGAAAGCTCTTCGATATCAGTTAAAAAAGTGCGCTGCCCCTGAGAGGTGGTGGCCTGGCCATAGGCTAGCAGTGTGGCGGCAATTTCGGTGGAAGATCCCTGGTAAAGCGTGCAGGTATCCTGTTCTTCCAAGGCAAATTCGACAGCACAACGATTGATATTGCGCGGCCCGCGCACGCTGAGGTTACCGCTTTCATCAAAGGAGAGGGAGGGCAGAGACGATTGATCAGTTTTTTCCGGTAAGGTGCGCGTATCACTGCGCACAAAAAAAGCGCTACCCTTCCCTTTACCCGATGAAACAACCTGCGCGCATTCCGTGTTTGAACGAATGGAAAAAAGAGCCATTCCGCGCCCGTGTACGCCCCAGCGATCCATGTGTACGCTATCAAGCTTTGAGGTGACGCGGGGCTCAAAAACCTGTTGCTGCATCGAATCCGGTATGCCATCGCCATCATCAATTATAGTGATAAGCCGTTTGTCCCCTTCGCGGCTTGTTGCAAAAAAAATGCTGCGTGCCCCAGCATCACGGGCGTTGCGCAGCATTTCAATAACAATATCTTCCGTTGAGCGAATATCATGACGGGCTTGGCGGCGTTCTGCTTCGGAAGACCGCAGGCGAACGTAGCCTTCCCCCAGATCATCTTCGACGCGTAGGTGGCTGGCGCCGCCCGCTTCTTCAATAAACTCCGTTAAACCTTGTGCCTTGTTATTTGGCGTAGTCAACCGCTCGGCTTTCGCGAATAACAACAACCTTTACTTGCCCGGGATATTGCATTTCGCTTTCAATCTGGTGGGCAATATCGTGCGCAAGCACGGTGGTGGATGCTTCATCGACCTGTTCAGGTTCGACCATAACACGCACTTCGCGCCCAGCCTGGATGGCGTAGGTGCGCACAACACCCTTGTGGGCATTGGCGATTTCTTCCAACTTTTCAAGACGCTTGATATAGGTATCGAGCGTTTCTTTGCGCGCACCGGGACGTGCCGCCGAAATGGCATCGGCAGCCTGGACAAGCACGTCGAGCACGCTGCTGGGTTCAACATCGGCATGATGCGCTTCTATGGCATGCACAATTTCAGGTTTTTCGCCGAAACGACGTGCTAAGTCGGCACCGATAACGGCATGGCTGCCTTCAACTTCGTGGTCGACCGCTTTGCCCAGATCGTGCAAAAGCCCTGCACGTTTTGCGGGAACGGGATCAAGACCAAGCTCTGAAGCCATAACGCCACACAGATAGGCAACTTCGAGGGAGTGGTTTAAAACATTTTGACCATAGGAGGTGCGGTAGCGCAAGCGACCCAAGGTTTTTTCCAGTTCGGGGTGCAAATCATGCACGCCGGTGTCAAAGGTTGCCTGGGCACCCGCTTCAAGCACCTGCTGGTTCACAAAATCTTCCGCTTTGGCAAACATTTCTTCGATGCGTGCCGGATGGATGCGCCCATCGGCAATGAGGTTTTCCATGGTAACGCGACCGATTTCGCGACGTACCGGGTCAAAGCAAGAAATGGTCACGCATTCCGGGGTGTCGTCGATGATAAGGTTTGTGCCCGTTAGCTGTTCAAAGGAACGGATGTTGCGGCCTTCGCGGCCAATGATACGGCCCTTAAGATCATCGGAAGGAATATGGATGGTTGAAACCGTATTTTCGGCCGTGTGATCAGCGGCAACACGCTGGATGGCCAGGCTTAAAATTTCGCGGGATTTCTTATCGCATTCCGCTTTGGTGCGGGCTTCAGAATAACGAATGATTGACGCTGATTCGTGGGTTACTTCCTCTTTTAGATTATCGAGGAGTTCTTTTTTCGCTTCTTGCGGTGACATGCCGGCAATGTTTTCAAGGCGGATATTAATCTGCTGTGCCGTTTCGGCGACATCACGTTCTTTTTTTTCTAGCTGACCCTGCATAGAGGAAATCTGATGTTCGCGGGAATCAAGCGATTCAACCCGGCGATCAAGAGATTCTTCGCGCTGGGAAAGACGGCTTTCGGCCGCGCGCACCTCATGGAGGCGTTCCTTGCTTTCGGATTGCACTTCCTGTTTCATTTTGAAAACTTCATCTTTTGCTTCAACAATTGCTTCGCGGCGCAGTGTTTCGGCTTGTTGTTGGGCATTTGAAACGAGGTTTTCCGCTTCAAGCGTAGCACGCTTGGTTGAGGCACTCATACCAAAACGTGCAATAACAAAGCCGAGAGCGATACCGACTATGACGCCGGCAATAAGCCATACGAATTCGGGCATGCGCTCCCCCTTTCTGGTTAAAACTGATAGGATAGGCAGCCCGGCGCGACACAAAGAAAGCCAGGCATACGCCTAGCATGAGCAAACGCACAAAACAAATCGTTTTATGGAGTTATCTATAAAAAAA
>JAVWGW010000058.1:0-9285 GCA_036640375.1 Raoultibacter sp.
TGTGTCCGAACTTTTCCGCGCGCTCAACGAAGGCGACGGTGCGGCGGCAAGCGAAATGCAAAAGCGGCGCGCCTACTACCAGGAAAAAGGCATCAGCGACCGCAAAGAGGATCTGCTCAAAGCTGCCGAAGCAGAGCAGCGCGCGGTAAACGATGGCCGCATCACCTACAATCAGGCCTGGTCGCGCCTCTATGAACACAGCGCAAGGTGGAAGAGTATCGCAGCCGATCAGGTGGCAGATGTGGCCACGCTTGAAGCTCAGCAGCTTATCAACGAACGGGCCGAACACCGGGTTGTGGGGCTGGTGGTAGAAACGCGTCCCGACACCATTTCGGCTGCCAACCTTAGCCTGTTGCGGCGTTTGGGCACCACGAAGATTCAAATGGGCATCCAAAGCCTTGACCAGCGTATTCTAGCCTTAAACAAGCGCTCTATTTCCGCTGAAAAAATCGTCGAAGCCTTCGAGCTGACGCGCCTTTTTGGTTTCAAAATACACATACACTTCATGGTGAATCTGTACGGGTCATCGCCGCAGGCAGATAAGCTTGACTACCTGCGCCTGATAACGCAGAGCCCCTA
This sequence comes from Raoultibacter sp., assembly GCA_036640375.1. Lineage (GTDB taxonomy): Bacteria > Actinomycetota > Coriobacteriia > Coriobacteriales > Eggerthellaceae > JAVWGW01. Next base: position 580 of record JAVWGW010000058.1, read on the forward strand.
TCTGCCCGATGAAGTGAAGCTTTACCCCTGTGCTTTGGTGGGCGGCACGCAGCTGTGCGATCACTATGCGGACAAAACGTGGACACCTTACAGCGAAAATCAACTGGTCGACGTTTTGGTGGCCGATACGCTTGCCACGCCTTCTTTCGTGCGCATCTCGCGCATGATCAGGGATATTTCGGCGCACGATATCGTGGCGGGCAACAAGAAGGTCAATTTGCGCCAACGGGTGGAAGGCCAGCTTAAAAGCACGGGTGCTCACGTTGAAGAAATTCGCTATCGAGAAATCAGCACGCACGATGCCGATGTGGAAAACTTAAAGCTGGTAACCATCCCCTATGAAACCACCGTATCCCAGGAATATTTCCTGCAATGGGTGACGCCCAAAAATGAAATCGCGGGGTTTTTGCGCCTATCGCTACCAAAAGCTGAGCGCGTGCAAGCCTACCAAGGGCTGCTGCCCATCGGTGTGGGGGAAGCGATGATCAGGGAAATCCACGTATACGGCAAGGTTGCTGGGTTCCACACCACGGGCAAAGGAGCCCAGCACCTGGGCTTGGGCAAGCGTCTTTTCAGGGAGGCTTGCGCCTTGGCGGAAACACAGGGTTACACCAAGATGAACGTTATCAGCTCGGTGGGCACGCGCGAATACTATCGCGGCCTCGGCTTTGCCGATAACGGCCTCTATCAGCAGATTTCTCTTGGCGAAGCTTACGCGGGCGTGTTGTAACCTTCGGGATTGTTTGTTTGCCAGTGCCACGAATCGCTGCACATTTCATCGATGCCGTATTGGGCTTTCCATCCCAAAAGCTTCTCGGCTTTTTCCGAAGAGGCGTAGCACGTTGCAATATCGCCTTTGCGACGGGGGGTGATCTGGTAGGGGATGGGCTTGCCGCTGGCGCGTTCAAAGGCGGCAATCACTTCAAGAACGCTGTAGCCTTCGCCGGTTCCCAGGTTGAATACATCGAGGCCAGGGTGCGTGGCCATATATTCAAGCGCCTTTAAGTGCCCTTCGGCTAAATCTACCACGTGGATATAATCCCTGACTCCGGTGCCATCCACCGTGTCGTAATCGTCGCCAAAAACGCGCACGTATTCACGGATGCCTGCGGCGGTTTGGGCAACGTAGGGAATAAGGTTGTTGGGGATGCCGCTGGGATCTTCGCCAATAAGCCCCGAAGCGTGTGCCCCGATAGGATTAAAATAGCGCAGCAACATGACGTTCCAGGATTCATCGCTGACGTGCAAATCGGTCAGCACCTGTTCAAGCATGCCTTTTGTCTGCCCGTAGGGGTTGGTGATGGCGCCTTTGGGGCATTGTTCGGTGATGGGCAAAAACGCCGGATCGCCGTAGACGGTGGCCGAAGAGGAAAACACGATGTTCTTCACGCCGTGGGCGCGCATGACATCGCATAAAACCAGCGTGCCCGCAAAGTTGTTCCAGTAGTATTCCAGCGGCTTTTCGACCGATTCACCCACGGCCTTAAATCCGGCAAAGTGGATGACGGCATCGACGTTTTCCGCAGCAAATACGGCGGAGAGCGCTTCCTTGTCAAGGATATTGACTTCGTAGAACTTCGGGGTTTTCCCGGTGATTTGCTCAACGCGGTCGAGCGCGATTTTACTCGAATTGCTCAAGTCATCAACGATGATGACCTTATAGCCGGTTTCAAGCAATCGGACACAGGTGTGGCTTCCGATAAAGCCCGCGCCGCCGGTGACTAAAATATTTTTGTAAGTGCTGCTCATGGGTCCTCCTCTTCGTCGGGGATGGTTCCAGTATAGCGTGTGGCGCCAAAAAAGGCTGTACAAGGTCACAACACGACCGTTTCTCCAGGGCACCTAGCCCCCCACGCGGTGCCCGATTGCCCACGAGCGGCGTTGCTTATGTTGCTTGTCCATGAAATTTGACCGCGCACCCCTTCACGCTGCGGGTTTCTCATATAATGTCCCCATGCCAAAAACGCTAGGGATGCAGCAGCGTTGGGGTGTGCGACACGGCACATCTTGCGCACGCGGGCGCGAACAAGCCTGCGTAAGCTGTTTTCCGTTAAGGGAAATCCCTGCGCTGCGTTTTCAGAAGAAGACTTATGAAGGGGTGTGAGTTCATGCCAAGACTGCAAATTATGGATACTACTATCCGTGACGGCCAACAAAGTCTGTGGGCCACGCGCATGCAGATCGGTGACATGCTGCCCATTTTGCCGAAGATGGACCGTGTGGGTTACTGGGCCATTGAAGCGTGGGGCGGCGCAACGTTTGATACCTGCTTGCGCTTTTTAGACGAAAATCCGTGGGAACGCCTGCGCTCCATCAAGGCGAAAACGCCCAACACGCCGCTTGCCATGCTTTCGCGTGGTCAAAACCTGGTGGGCTACAAGCACTATTCCCGCGACATCTGCAACCACTTTATCCATGCGGCCAAGCGCAACGGCGTCCACGTGTTTCGCGTGTTCGATGCCTTAAACGACATCCGCAACGTTGTCGATAACGCCGAAGCCATCAAGGAATGCGGCGGTTGGTTTGAAGGTGCTATTTCCTACACCATGTCGCCTGTTCACACGCTTGATAGCTATTTGGAATACGCGCAGGGGCTCAAAGACCTCGGGGCTGATTCCATCGCCATCAAGGATATGGCGGGCATGTTGACGCCGTATCGTACCGAGCGTATGGTGAAGGCGCTCAATGCCGAAATCGGCTTGCCGGTGCATGTGCACTGCCATTATGTGGGCGGCATGGCTCCGGCCAACATTATCAAATCCGCCGAAGCGGGTGCTGCCATCGCCGACACCGCCAGCGCTCCGCTGGCCTTCGGCAACAGCCATCCCGCTGTCGAAATGATTGTGGCGGCGCTGCAAGAATCCCGCTACGATACCGGCCTCGATCTTGATCTGCTGTTCGAAATCGCCGAATACTGGGAAGAAGTGCGCAAGCGCGGTCACTACAAGCGCGGCGTTTCTTCGCTGGTGCACATGAAGGTGTATTCGCATCAGATTCCCGGCGGCATGATGTCGAACCTGGTTTCCCAGCTTGAAATTCAAAATGCGGGCGATCGCTTGCCCGAGGTTATGGCCGAAATTCCCAAGGTGCGCGCCGAAGTGGGTTATCCGCCGCTTGTTACCCCCATGTCTCAAATCGTGGGCACGCAAGCCGTGTTCAACGTGCTCACGGGCAAACGCTGGAGTGTTGTTTCCAAGGAAATGAAAGATTACATCTGCGGCTATTATGGCAAAGCGCCCGGCCCCATGAATAAAGACATCGTCGCAAAAGTTGTGGGCGATTCTCAAAGGCTCGACCCCGATGTGGCACCAGGATCTCTCATCACCGCAACGTACGAACAGATGCGCGACGAAATCGGCGATTTGGCCAAAACGGAAGAAGACGTGCTTATGTATGCCTTGTTCCCCAACGAAGCACGCACGTATTTAAGCAAGCACCGTACATCAGAAAAGGTCGATTTCATGCTTGAGCAGGAATCGAGTGGAACCAAGGAGGACGATTACGTGGATATCAATCAGATTCGTGAACTGGTACGTGTTGCGGAAGAAAGCGGTGTGGGCGAAATCGTGGTGGAAGAAGAAGGCATGCGCATTGCTGTTCGTATGCCCGGCGCCCTGGCCGCCGAAGCGGTCGCGGCACCCGTTGCCGCAGTAGCCGCAGCCCCCGCCGCCCCCGCCGAAGCGGCAACCACCGCTGCTGCTGCTGGCGCGGTCGAGCGTCCGGCCAGTTGGCAAGCGGTGTGTGCCCCTATGGTGGGCACCTACTATTCGGCGCCTTCCCCCGGCGAGCCTCCCTTTGTTGCTGTGGGCGATGAAGTGGCCGCCAACCAGACCTTGTGCATCGTCGAAGCCATGAAGCTCATGAATGAAATCACGGCTGAAGAAATGGGTACCGTGCGCGAAGTGTGTGCAGAAGATGCTTCCGCGGTGGAGTTTGGCACGGTTTTGTTCTACATCGAACCCCATGCCACCCATGACGCCGTGGGTCCGGAGAATGCGTAATGTTCGATAAAGTCCTTATCGCTAATCGTGGGGAAGTTGCCCTGCGCATCATGCGCGCCTGCAAGGAATTGGGCGTAAAAACGGTTGCGGTCTATTCGACCGAAGATGCCGATACCTATCCGGTTCACTATGCCGATGAATCGGTGTGCATAGGGCCCGCTGCGTCAAATCAGAGCTATCTGGTGGTGCCCTCCATCATCCAGGCGGCGCTGAACACAGGCGCCCAGGCCATTCATCCCGGCTATGGTTTTTTGGCTGAAAACGCCGATTTCGCCCGTGCCTGCGCCGATAACGGCCTTGTCTTTATCGGTCCTGCGCCCGAATGTATCGAACGTATGGGTGACAAAAGCCAAGCGCGTGAAACCATGAAGCGCTGCGGCGTCCCCACGGTGCCGGGGTCTGATGGCATCATAGAAACCGTCGAAGAGGCGCGCGCTTTCGCCGACAAGGTGGGCTATCCGGTGCTTATCAAGGCAACGGCCGGGGGTGGCGGCAAGGGTATGCGCGAAGTGCATGACGCTGCCGATTTGGCTGCCGAATATGCTGCGGCAAAAAATGAGGCGCTGGCTGCGTTTGGCAACGGCGATGTTTACCTGGAAAAACTGGTGCTTCGTCCGCGTCACATTGAAATACAGGTGCTGGCCGACAACTTCGGTACGCGCGTTGCCTTGTGCGAACGCGACTGCTCCATTCAGCGTCGCCACCAAAAGTTGCTTGAAGAAGCGCCCAGCCCTGCGCTCACCGAAGAAGTGCGGCGTGCCATGGGCGTGGCGGCCATCAAGGCGGTGCGCGCTGTTGATTACCGCAACGCGGGAACCATCGAGTTTTTGCTCGATCAATCCGGCAGCTTCTACTTCATGGAAATGAACACGCGCGTGCAGGTGGAACACCCGGTTACCGAACAAATCACCGGTACCGATATCGTGAAAGAACAGCTGCGCATCGCGGCTAATGAGCCGATGAGCTGCGGCGAACGCTCTCCCTTTGTGCCGCATGGCCACGCGATTGAATTCCGTATCAATGCCGAAGATCCCGAACACAAGTTTCGTCCGTGCCCTGGCACCATCACGCTTTTTGAACCTCCGGCAGGCCCGGGTGTGCGCATCGAAAGCTATGTGCGCACCGGCTCAAAGATTTCGCCTTACTACGATTCATTGGTGGCCAAGCTGATTGTTTCTGGCCAAGATCGCGCTGAAGCTATCGCGCGCGGTCGTCGTGCGTTGGAAGAATTCAAAATCGAAGGCATCAAAACCACCATTCCCTTCCACCAGCAAGTGCTTGAAATTGCTGCGTTCCAGAAGGGCGAAGCGTGTACCGATTTCATCGAAACCCAGATGGGAGAACTGTTATGACAGATTTAAATCTCGACGGTATGGCCATCGCTCCTGGCGTTGTCGAAACCATTGTTTCGCTTGCCGTTAAAGAGGTCGAAGGCGTGGCAAGCGTGGGCAATTCGGGTATGGGCGGGCTGCGCGCTGTGTTTGCCAGCAAACCGACGGGGCAGGGCATCGACATCGTGGTCAACGAAGATGACACCCTCACCGTTTCCGTGCGCGTCGATGTGTATTACGGCGCGGTGCTTCCCCAGGTTGCCGAAGCGATTCGCGGGGCGGTATGCGATGCTGTTACCACCCAAATCGGCCTCAGTGTTACCTGCGTCGATGTGTATATCGATGGCATTCAATTTGTCGATTAACTTTCCCTCGAACAGAAAGACCAGAGAACCCAACCATTATGCCTGAAACATCTGAAACAACCGTTAAGCCTGTTCGCCGTCACGAACGCAGTGATGCGCGCCGTTTGGCTTTGCAGCTGCTGTATCAAAGCGAGATGCTGGGGCAGCCGGCCACCGCCTGTGTTCAGGAAAAACGCTACATTGCCGAAGAGGGCGTTTTATCTGATTACGCCCTTGGCTTGCTGGCCGGCGTCGAGGAAAACAAAGAAGCCATCGATGAATATCTGAAGGTTTCTTCTGAAAACTGGACTATTTTTCGTATGCCGGCGGTCGATCGGTCCCTGCTGCGTCTGGCGGTCTATGAAATGCTGTACGTGAAGGATGTGCCGCTTTCGGTTTCCATCAATGAAGCGGTTGAGCTGGCAAAAGATTTCGGGGGAGAAGATGAATCCCCTCGCTTTGTCAACGGCATCTTAGGGCGTATAGCCAAATCCATCGAAGCGGTTGATCCTGCCCGTGTCACCGATATGGGCAAGGAGGCGTAAGGCGGTGGAGGATATGCCAAGCGAAGAACAAGCCTTTGAAGAAGGCAGTGAGTCTAGCGCTCCCTCCGAGTCTTTTGAGGCTGTCAAAGCCCGCCTTGAAGAAATTGTCGTGGCGGTCAATGACGAATCCACATCTCTCGATGATGCATTGACGCTCTATGAAGAAGCGGTCAAACTGAGCATGCAAGCTTCCAACGAACTTGAAGAACAACGCGCATAAGTGATTGCAGAGGTTATTTCTGGTGACAAAACGTATTCTTGACATACTGGATTCCCCCCAAGATTTGAAGCTGCTTAGCGATGAGGAACTGACCTTTCTTGCGGCCGAAATTCGTGAGGAAATTATCACGGTCACCGCGAAAACGGGTGGCCATGTTGCCTCATCTTTGGGAACTGTCGAGATTATACTGGCGGTTCATTCGCTTCTGAATGGTCCCGATGATAAGTTTTTGTTTGATGTCGGCCATCAATCCTATGCGCATAAACTGATCACCGGCCGCCTGGAGCAATTTGCAACCCTGCGCCAACACGATGGTTTATCCGGGTTTCCCAAGCCCGCCGAAAGCCCCTTCGATGTGTATCCTTCGGGGCACGCCTCCGATTCTCTTTCGGTTGCCCTTGGCCTGGCCAAGGCGCGCGATTTAAGCGGTGCCGATACAAAAGTTGTCGCGCTTATCGGCGATGCGGCCATTTCGGGCGGTATGGCCTTTGAAGCGCTCAATCATATCGGGCAGGCACAAACGCCCCTGGTCATCATCTTAAACGATAACGAAATGTCCATTTCGCGCAATGTGGGCGCGCTTGTCAAGCACTTAGGTTTCATGCGCGCGACGAAGGAATATCGCCAAACGCGCGATCACGTGCAAGATGTGTTAGAACAGCAGGGGCGCCTCGGTATGTCGCTTGTCGATTGGGGACGCAACATCAAAGAATCTTTGAAGCAGTTTGTGCTTCCCCGCACGATGATTTTTGAACAGCTGGGCATCATGTGCACGGCGCCGGTGGATGGTCACGATATCACGGCGCTGCGCGATACGCTCAAAAACGTCTTGCAGGCCGATGGCCCGGTGCTTATGCATGTGGTAACAAAAAAAGGCTTGGGTTATGAACCGGCACGCAAGGCGCCCGAAACATTTCATGGCGTTGGCGCCTATGATATCGCAACGGGCGAAGTGAAGAAGAAGCCGGGCAATCCTGCCTACACCAAGGTGTTTGGCCAGGCGCTCCTGCGTGAAGCAGCTGCCGATGAAGACATTGTTGCCATCACTGCCGCCATGAAAGATGGCACAGGATTGGCGCCTTTTGCCCAAACCTATCCTGATCGTTTTATTGATGTGGGCATTGCCGAAGGCCATGGCCTGGGTCTTGCCAGCGGTCTGGCCTTGGGGGGCAAAAAGCCCGTTGTGGCCATCTATTCCACCTTCATGCAGCGCGCCATCGACCAGATGATCGTCAACAACGCGCTTTCCAACCTTGATGTGGTGTTTTGTCTTGATCGCGCCGGCCTGGTCGGCGATGATGGCCCCACACATCATGGCGTTTTCGACCTGGTGTATACGCGTATGATTCCGCACCTCAAGGTGCTGGCACCCTCCAATGAAGCAGAACTGGTAAACGCGCTTCATACCGCCCTTGCCTTGGGTGGCCCTGTTGCGATTCGTTATCCGCGCGGCGCTGGGGAAGGGGTGGCGCTACCCGCACAGCCTACCGTGTTTGAGCTGGGCAAATCCGTTACAGTGAAAAAGGGCAAGGATGTGGCGCTTTTAGCCTTTGGGCGCATGGTGAACAATGCGCACGCGGCGGCTCTTATTTTGGAACAGCAGGGTGTGCGTGCTCGGGTTGTTGATATGCGCTGGGCTAAGCCTCTTGATGTGGCAGCTATCAAGCGTGCCGCAACAACAAAGCTGCTTGTCACCCTTGAAGAAGGTGTGGTGTCGGGCGGTGTTGGCGAAGCGGTGCTGGAAGTGATGGCGCAAAACGCCCTGCATACCCCCGCGCTCACACTGGGTATTCCCGATGAGTTCATCAATCAGGGAAGCGTGGAAGCCCTGTTTGCCGATATCGGTCTTGACCCGCAGGGTATAGCGGCTTCGGTTAAGAAAGCGCTTTTGCAGGCTTAGCCCTCAAGCCGTTTTTCCATAATGAAATCATCCATGATAAACCCGTGGCCAATGTCGGTTTCAACGGAATCGATTGTGGTAAATCCGCGCCCTTCGTAGGCGCGACAGCCCAGTTCGTTTTGCTTGTTTACGGTAAGGTACAGTGCCTGCCAAGCTTCGCTCTGCCCAAGATCTTCATAGAAGCTCAAAACCTGCGAGGCGTAATGTTTGCCGCGCTCTTCCTTATAAAGATAGATTTTTGAGATAAAAAGGCGCTGTGTTTCTTCCTGTGCTTGGGCGGCGGTGTAACCTACGCGGCGGCCGGTCTCGTCGATGATAAACCAGTAACGATAGTGCGCCTGACGCACATCATGGGCTATAGGTTC
>JAVWGW010000059.1:0-9211 GCA_036640375.1 Raoultibacter sp.
GACAATGCGCACGATGGTTGCGTCAATCCCGATGAAATGCGCAAGTCCTCCACATACTCCCGCGAACCGTTTATCCACCACGCTGCGACCAAGCGGCGGGTTAAACCGCCCCGCAAGCGCGCTATCCAACCGCCCCGTTTTGCCCGCCCACAGCAGATAAGCGCCTGCCGCAACAAACGCAACCGGCCACGCATAGTTGAAAAATGTAGTGATCCCCTGCTGCAGCGCCACCCACCAAGAATTGCCAAAGCCCATAATGGCAATGCGCCAAAGGCCAAACACGATACAGCCGATGCCGATAATAATGGCAAACTGCGTACCCTTGGAATACTGCGAAAAATTGCCCTTCATGCCATCACACCCACGGATTCAGCAAAGAATAGCTGCCGAAGGGAAGCTTGAAGGTGATGCAGTCCGCAAAGCCGGGCAGCGCAAAAAAGAGCAGACCCAGGATGCAAAACGCTACAAACACGCAGGCGGAAAGCAAGGTGAACACGGGGGATTTCAAAGCAGTGGCCAGCACGGAAAGCCCCACCATAATCAGCAGCAGCGGCCACAGCTGGTCAATGACAATGAAAACGCTGCCCAGGCTGACCAGGCCAAGCGATATACACAGGGCAACGCCACCAAGCGCAAAAGACACCAACCCCCTTGAAAACTGGCGGGTTGTATAGCCGTCGTTTCCTGGAAGCACCATTTGAGTAATGCCTACCAGCACAAACAGCAGCGGCCAAAAACGCCACCATGAAACGCCTTCGACACAGCCGCCCAATAAAGCCGCAACCCCGCAAAACAGCAGGACAAGACCCAGCCACAACAAAGGCTTTGCCGAAGAAGAGGAAGACGCGGGGGTGGAAGCCGACCCAGGCGTTACCGCAGCAATGGGCACCTGGGAAGAAGCGGCCGCAGCATAAACACCCGGGGGTGAAGGCGGTATGTGGCCAATGCCCACAGAGGAAGTCGTGGTTCCCCCAAAAAATCCGGGGGCAGCCGGCGGGGGCGGCGAAACAGGGGCGGGCGGAGCGGGCGGTTTTGCGGTCGAGCCAACCGAGGTGACAGCGTAGTTAATCGCACCATAGGTTTCGGAATGCACCGATTCAGGTTTTGTTTCCAGAGGCCTTGGCTGCAGGGGTTTTTTGGGCAATATCACCCACATCGCAATATAGAACACGGTCAACAGACCACCGGACGCCAGCGTTATCACCACCATAATGATGCGCACCAAAACCGGATCGACGGTAAAATATTCGGCAATGCCCGCACACACACCGCCCGCCAGGGCATCGCGTGAGCGATAGAGCGTCTTATCGTTATACACGAACCCTCCTTGGTCGTCTTAGGCCCGACAACCAAGGGGCGTTAGTTTCCCAGGTTGCTTGACCTAATTGCGGTCGTCTTCGCGCTTCCAGCTGCGTTTGCCCTCAGGTTCGGGTTGCTCCGAGGGCTCGGGGGGCTCCGGCAAATCCAAGCGCTTGACGCGAATCACTGAAATGCGACGGCGTCGCATGCTTTTAATCGTAAACCGGAAGCCGTCAACTTCGCACACATCCCCCATTTGGGGCACGTAGCTGATGGTGTTAAGCAGCCAGCCGGCAATGGTTTCGTAATCGTCGGATTCCTGCACCGGCCAACCAAATTCCGCCGCGTCTTCACACGGCAGACTTCCATCGACCAGCCATTCATCTTCGGAAAGAGGGGTGATGTACTTGTCTTCAAGATCGGTTTCGTCGACAATTTCACCCACGATTTCTTCGACGATATCCTCAATGGTTATTAAACCATCCGTACCACCGTATTCATCGACGACGATAGCCATCTGTTGCCGATTTGTTTGCATTTCGGAAAGCAGCGGCAAAATATCCTTGGTTTCCGGCACGAAAAACGCTTCGGACACAAAGGGGGCCACCGCTTCATCTTCGCGGTTATCCATAAGCGGCGCCACAAGATCCTTATACTTAATGATGCCCACGATGCGGTCGTAATCTTCGTGATACACGGGCAGGCGCGAATAGCCTGTGCCGCGCATGCGATCGATGGTTTGCTTAACGGTTTCAACATCTTCCACCAAAATCATATCGGCGCGAGGCGTCATGATTTCGTGCGCTATGGTGTCGCCCATGTTGATAATCTCGTGAATCATGCGCTTTTCATCATCGCGCAACTCGTCGTTATCGGTGACGATGTATTTGATTTCTTCTTCGGAAACACTCTGGCGTTCATCAGCGCTTTTAATGTTGAGCAGCTTTGAAATGCCGCTGGCCGAAGCCGAGGTGAAGCGCACCAGCGGAGAAACCACTTTCTGAAACACGAACAGCGGGCCCGCCACATTTTTTGCCACACCTTCAGCGTTGGCCAATGCGATGCGCTTGGGCACCAGTTCGCCCACCACGATGCTTAAATAGGACACGAACAGGGTGATAAGCACAGGCGACAGACCCGGGGCAATAGCAACAAGCCACGGGAAGCCAAAGCTGGAAAGCCATTGGGAAAGGGGATCGGAAAGATTGGTGGCCGCAGCCGCTGCCGCGAAAAAGCCCACCAAGGTGATGGCAACCTGGATGGTGGCAAGAAACGAATTTGAATCGCTTGCCAGCTCAAGCGCACGCGCCGCGTGCTTGTCGCCTTCATCGGCTTCCTTTTGCAACACAAGGCGCTTTGCATTGACCAGCGCCATTTCTGACATAGAAAAATAACCGTTCACTAACACGAGCACAAAGGTCACAACCAGCGAGATACCAATGTCCATATAGGTAGTTTTCACTCCTTCAAATACGCTTACATTAACCCACTAACACCACCTGCCACTTTAGGATTGCTACATCCGCGCGCTCATGCACGCAGGGCTTACATAACGTAGAAGGTAATGGCAACAAATTGGCAGATACTGCCGGCCAAAACCCACAGGTGAAAGACGGAATGCATATAGGGTATTTTCTTAAACACATAAAAGACGGCGCCGATGGAATAGCACACGCCACCACCCACAAGCAACCACAGACCCGGCGCGGGTAAAGCCGCTATCAAAGCCGGCAAAAACCACACGATGCACCAGCCCATAAGCAGGTAGAGCACCGCAGAAATCCAGCGCGGGCGAAACACCCAAAAGGCTTCGCAGGCCACGCCCGCAACAGCCAAAGCCCATACCGCAACACACAACCATATGCCCCCGGCATCCGCCAGGGAAATCAGGCAAAACGGCGTGTAGGAACCCGCTATAAATAGGTAGATAAAGCTGTGGTCAAGCACCTTGAACACGCGCTTGGCCTTTTCGGCGGCGATGGCGTGATACAGCGTTGACATGACATATTCCATCAACATCGAAATGGTGTAAATCAGCGCCGCAAACAGGTATATGCCGCCGCCATCATCAAGCGCTTTTACCACAAGGACGGGGATGGCAGCAACGGAAAGCAGGGCTCCCACACCGTGCGTGACGGAATTGGCGATTTCTTCGCCCAGCGTGTATTCGCGCACGTTATGCTTTTTGTTTTCGGCATTGGCCTGCGTTGCGGCGGGTTCATCCGCCAGCGCACGGGCATTGGCAAGCGTTTTCGGCTTGAATTGCGAAGGCGTCCAGGCTCGAGGTACCAAATTCGTACTTCGACCGCCCTTTGAATCGGATGTGTTGGGTTGTTTCATAATGGCCTACTGTACCACATTTCCCTTGGGGCGCACCCATTCCAGCCAGTTTCGGGCATCTTCATCACAAACATCCATGAGGCGCATCGTGGTACCGCCCACGCCCGCCGCCGTGCGCGCATCGATGGTTGTCACGTGGGCAGCACGCTGGAAGGGATTGGTGCGCAGGCTGCCATACTGGATTTTCTTGCGCGGAAAGCTGACGCTTTCACGCGAAAAACCCCCGTTTGTCACCTGCATGAAGTGCGCGTTGTAGGCAAAACTTGAACCCTTATACCACAGCACGGCACCCACGGCATCGATGATAACGAACAGCACGCCGATAGCATAGAGCACAAAACAGGCTCCGTTGAGCACGCTGTGCCCATCAAAAGTGGCCGATATGCCGGGGTCCGTTGCTACCAGCGCCGCAGCACTTCCCACGCTGACCGAAATGCCCTCTTGTTGTGGGTTCACAAAAACGAACGCATCACCGATGGGCACCATCATGTTAAACACGATTTGCACGATGGCCACAAAAAGTATGAGCCACATGCCAAAGCCCTGCCACGTGCAGCGGCGAATAAGCGTACGGCGCAAAGCCACCGGCGCAACGGGAATGGTTTTTGTGGGCATAGCGGCGTATTCGGGCACAAGGCCTTCTAAGAGGGAAGGTACGCGCGCAAGCTTTACAAAAGGGTGAACGATCAGGCCGTGATTTTGCGTGGAGCTTTCCTGTGCTTCAGACGATTCTTCCGAAGTCGAATCTATTTTGCCCAAGGAAAGTTCGCAGTAGCCAAAACAGCGGCGAATGAAGCCCTGCTTGATGATAATGGATTGCACGCGATCGATATCGACCCCATGAAAACGCCGTTGCAGCAGACCCCGTTCAACTTCGATGCGCCTATCGCGGCGACACGCATGAAAGCCGCCGTAGGAAATGCATGAACCGATGATGGACCCCACCCACAGCAAGAAAAGCAGGCCAAGCGCGAACACTGCGCCGGCAGCAAACACGTTGCCGCCAAACAGCTGCGCGCCGGATTGCATCATGCGCGTGGCAACGGGCTGGGCGGCACCAAACAGCAGAGGTGCCAGATACCCCGCAATCTGCGCCACGCCGGCCACCAAGGAAATCACGATGATGACGAAAGCGGTGTTATTGGAGGCACCCGCTAAAAGCAATTCTTTATTGGTCAGGCCATATTCGTAGCTTACCTGGCCGGTGTCGACTTGCTGCCCACCGAAGATGCCGCGCATATCGCCCATGATTTCGGCTGGTGCGTCCAAGATATTGGAGACACCCGCTGCCGCTGCCGCTGCCTGCGGCATCGCCGCCGCGACATTTTCTTGCCCCAAAATAGTTTGCTTGCGCGCGTAGAGCTCGTGGCGCAATATTTCGGCATCGGTGTTGCGCAGGTAAGGCACAACGATGGCCTTGTTGTCCGCGCCGCCCGCCGTGTCGATGTGCACCGTGCACACGCCGGCAAGGCGCTGCAACACGCTGGCCTGTTCGTTGACGGATTGCACGCGCTGATAGGGCACGTGCACGCGCTTTTTATTAAGAATGCCCGAATACAGGTTAAATTCTTGTGGCCCCAGTTCGTAATACAGATGCTTGTAGGAAATAATCTGGTAAATTGTCGCGCAGATAAGGTAAGCGAGCAAAATGCCCCCAGTGGCAAGGGTGACAACACTAAATGCTTCGCCCGTCGCGGCGGCGTTGGCGGCCCGCAGAAACGATCCCGCCGTAGTTATCAGCATGACGGCTAGAATAGGAAAGACAAGGCGAATGGCTCCCAGCCAGATATAGCTATGGTTGACCTGGTGCCTTACAAGACCCGTGGTCGGGTCTTTTGTTTCCGCTTGTGCTTCCGCTTTTGCTTCTTTTTGCGTTTCTGACATCATGGCCTACACGTCCTCTTGAGCCATGCGCGCCAATTCTGCTGCCCTATCGCGCAGAGATTCGGCAACTTCCGCCTCAAGACCAGGGATTTCGTGTTCACCCGCAGCCGTAGAAACCGTCACGCTGGCAAGGGCAAAGGCACGCAGAATCGGCCCTTGGCGCGTGTCGGTGTTTTGCACGCGAATAAACGGAATGATGATGCGCTTGCGCCACACGATGCCGCGCGCGATGTCCAGATAATCTTGCCTGAGTTCGTAGCGCCAGCGGGCAAAGCGAATCGGCGGCAGCACAACCAGCCACAAGATAAGCGCCAACACGAACACGATTGCTTCCCCCACAAGCACAAGCGCGTACCACGGTGCCGGATCGACCACTGCCGCAATAACAAAGGGTACAAAGCAGCACAAAAAAGTGATGGTAATCCACACGGCATCGTTGATGCGCCATACATTTTTAACTTTGGGGTTTAATTGGTTTTTCGGTAATTCTTTCATGCACATCCTTTTCGCTTTGCGTTGAACTGCCCTTATACCAGGCGTGCGCCCACTTCTTTGGCCGCAGCCGCCTTATCGAAATTGCCACCGGTTGCCTTCGTAAGCGCGCCCATAACGCGCCCCATATCCTTCTTCGTTGCCGCGCCCGTTTCGGCAACAACCTGATCGATTAAGGCCACCAAGGCATCCCCTGAAACCTGCTGGGGCAAATAGCCTTCCAAAAGGGCAATCTGTTCGGTCAACAAATCGGTGCGTTCCTGGTTGTTGCCCGCCTTGATTGAACCTTCGAGCGTTTCGCGCGTTTGCTTGATGGTGCGCTTAAGCATGTCATCGACATCTTGATCGGTAACATCACGCCGTTCGTTGACTTCGATGTTTTTGATTTCGCCGTGCACCTGACGCAAGATAGACAAACGAATTTTGTCGTGCGCCCTCATGGCCGTTTTAATTTCCTCATGCAGTTCGGTGTAATTCATCCCAGCCTCTATTCCCCCGCACGCAGCACGGGATTTCCGTTTCTTGCCACAATCATTTTATTGTACCGCAAGAAGGAAAGAAACCCTGACCTTTGTCACCAATCCGCCACCAACGAACCCCCAGGCACGCGCAAAGCGCCGTGCCCGGAGTTGCCAACCTGCACCATGCCCAGGTGGTGCAGGTTGAATTCAACAACAACAAAGTCAGGCGGTCTGTGACGAGTCAGATTGCCCCGAAAGACCGAGCCGCACGAGCTAAGCGTACCTCGTACGTGTGCGACCGCGGCGAAAGGCTTGAGCGGCAAGCTGGCCGCCACAGCCCGCCGTCAGGTTGCGCAGCAAGCTGGCCGCCACGCCCGCCGTCAGGTTGCGCAGCAAGCTGGCCGCCACGCCCGCCGTCAGGTCTAAAGAGCCTTCGCTACGGCCTCGCCTACATTCTTGCCAAATACCGTGATATCGCACACGGCATTGCCGCCGATGCGGTTGTTGCCGTGGATGCCGCCGGTCACTTCGCCTGCAGCATACAAGCCGGCGATCGGCTTGCCGGAAGCATCGAGCGCTTCGTTGTTGGCGCTGATTTTCACGCCACCCATTTCGTGGTGGATGCCCGGCGCAACTTTGATGGCGTAGAAGGCGCCCGGCGCAAAGGCGATGACCCCTTCGGTGCGGCCAAATTCATCGGCGGTGCCCGCTGTCGTAATGGCATTGTAGGCATCGATCGTTGTCTGCAAAATGGCAGCATCAACCTTGATACCCGCAGCTAGATCGGCCACGTCGGCACCCTTCACAACCAGGCCGGCTTTGTCGTATTTTGCCACCGCTTTATTGGCATCGTAAACCTGTTGGTCGAAAACTTCCCAGGCAAACGAACCCGGCTGGGCAAGTTCTGCAGCAGAAACCTTGTCGCGCGTTTTCATTTCGTCGAAGAAACGCTTGCCTTCGCTGTTCACCAAAATGGCGCCCGAACCGCGCACACCTTCGGCAATCAGGGTCGATGTTCCCTGTTCAACCGTGGGATGAATCTGAATCTGATCCATCTGAATCAGTTCGGCACCCGCGCCTTCAGCCATAACATAGCCGTCGCCTGTGGCCCCCGGCTGGTTCGTGGTTACGTAACCCGCCAGATCGGGGCGATACTTCGTTACCATGGTGGGGTTGGCGCCCAAACCGCCCGTGGCCAAAATGATCGCCTTGGCGTTGATAGTTTCGGGCTTGCCCTCCCGTTCAACCTTCACGCCGGTAACGGCACCTGCATCATCCTTAACAAATTCGGTGGCTTTGCAGTTCATTTTGATCGGAATCTTGCGTTCGT
Source organism: Raoultibacter sp. (assembly GCA_036640375.1). Taxonomy (GTDB): domain Bacteria; phylum Actinomycetota; class Coriobacteriia; order Coriobacteriales; family Eggerthellaceae; genus JAVWGW01. The sequence goes on from JAVWGW010000059.1 coordinate 7,807, forward strand.
TTACCTGGGCAAGCAGGCCGGGCACCAGCGTCAGACCCACCGCTGATCCATCGGTGGGACGGTGGCAGCGCTTGACAGACATACCGCCGGTAAGCGTGATGTTATCCAACTTTATGCCCAGACCATCCAGCCAATCAATGGCCGCGGCAGAATTGTTGCACATGAAATCGACCAGTTCGCGGTTGGCGGTGTCGTGCCCGCCATCGAAGGTTTCCTGCGCAAAGAGCGCGTTGGTGTCTTCGATTTTTTGTTCTTTTTGAAACTTTGTTTCCGAAGCATTCATGCCCGAAGAGGCATAGTTGGTGTTGCCACCGTTGGAGCCCATCTTTTCTAATAGACACAGGTTTTGCGCGCCTTTGTCGTAAGCGGCAATGGCTGCCGAAAGACCCGCGCCGCCCGTGCCGATAATCACGATGTCATAGCTTTCGGCCTTGCCCGGCGCAGAAGTGGCCCCGCTAGACCCTTCCGTTTTGGGTGCACAGCCGACAAGCCCCAGACTTCCCAGCATCGCCAGCGCACCCATGGAGCCCGCGCCCACCAAAAAACTGCGGCGGGAAATGTGCAGGGGTTCGCCAATTATGTTCTTTTCGGTCATATTTATGCTTCCGTTCTTTGCGCACCTATGCTTGCAAAGATAATTTTGTCCGCTTCCCCCTCCTGGAAAAGCGCAAACAGCATTTTCAGGTTAGAAATCGCGCTTTGCATTGCCTACACCCACGGGGGGCGTTTTGCTGCGATATCACCTATAATTGGGGCAACGAGAACAGGGAGGAACATGATTCAATCAACTATGCGCCTTTACGCGGGGTTTGGCATTGCCTGCCTCTTCGGCGGCCTTTGGGCGGGCGATTCCCTGGCACTTGCCCTTACCCAGCAGCCCGCCAGCGACTTCGATATGCGCATTATCACCTTTGTGTTCTACCTGATCTTTTTTGGCAGCATTGTGCTTTTTAGCCGGCGAGCCCACCGCAATGACCGACGCTTTATTATGGTTTCCTGCCTGATAGCTCTTGCCCTTTACGGCGCAGGCATCGTCTTACTTTTAAGCGGTGCCCCATCCACCCTGCTCATCGGCCTGGTGTTAACCAAAACTTTGGGCGCCCCCTTAAGCGTTGGCCTCATGTGCCTATGCGCGGCCATCAACCGCGACGATTTTCCGCGCGTGGCGCTGTTGGGGCTTTTGTGCGCCTTTGTTCTCAAGGCGTTTTTGCTGTGGACCATCAGCAAAGGGTTCGCTGAACCTTCGGGCATCCTTCTTGTTTCCTGCACGCTGGTGGCCGTTTCCTTCTTTGTGTGCATTCTTCCCTTCAACTATGCCAATGAAACGTTTTTCGGAACACAGCAAACCGAAGAAGCAAATCTGCCCCGGGGCTCCATTAAACGTCCCACCAAACAATTGCTCACT